>JAVBQR010000204.1:0-6202 GCA_031548865.1 Planctomycetota bacterium | reverse complement strand
ATGCACGCAGCCGGTCGACGGTGTCCCCCCCCGGTCCCTACCAATGCTCAAGCCCGTGGTATCCCGGCTAAACCGCCCGTTTTTCTCCCGGTTGAACGCGTGCGACGCCGGAATGACGGGTGGGATTAGGTCCGATGTGGAAGGATAGAGAGTTATGCTAACACAAACTTGAGATGCGCCCCATTCAAACATTCAAACCACCGAATGGCGATTTTTGTAAAATCAAAAACCCCTGAAATTCAGGCAAAAATGATTTTTGCAAAGTGGCGATTGGCGGTTAAATCGCCATTTTGCAAAAGTTCAGTTATCAACCAATCCCCCGCCGCCGCAACATCTTCCTAAACAGCCCCGGCCACAGGCGGTTCAAATACACCCCCCCGCATTCCATTCCCCCCACCAGCTGCTCCGGCACTCCCTTAACAATCGCCGGCAGGCACCTCCGCGCGCACTCCTCGGCGGTAATACCGCTCTCCTGCCCCGAATCCATCCGCCCGTGCGCACGGCCGTCCGCCTCCAGGGCGTGTTCGGAAATCTCGGTTTTGACCCACCCCGGGACCAGGAAGGTCACCTCCACCCCGCTTCCCAACAATTCCTCCCGAAGCGAATCGAACCAGCCGTGCAAGGCGTGTTTGGCCGCAGAATAGAACGACCGCCGCGGCGCCCCGAATTTACCGAGAACCCCGGTAAGCACGACAATCTGCCCTCTTCCCCGTTTCACCATCCCCGGCGCCACTCCCCGGGTCAATTCCACCGCGCCCCAGAAGTCCACCTCGAAAACCCGCTTCGCCACTTCCAGGTCGGTGTCGAGGCCCAGCCCCCGCATTCCCACCCCGCCGACATTCACCAACAGGTCCACCCCGCCGCCCATAAGGGTCTCCGCCTCGGCGGCAATCCGCCGCAAAGCCGGCGTATCCGCCAAATCGAAGGGCAGTACCTCGACCTGCCCCGCACCCGCCGCACGACAGCGCCCGGCAACCTCCCGGAGCCTATCTTCGCGGCGGGCCGACAAGAGGAGGCGGCGGGGGTTATGCCGGGCCATTTCCACCGCCAACGCGGCGCCGATGCCGGAGGAAGCGCCGGTAATCCAGACAGATTTATCGCGCGGGTCCATGCTATTCTCCAAATGTCCGGCAAAAAGCCACTAAACTTTTCCCTTGTCCGTCCGCTAATTCATAGCGTATACTGCCGGGAGGCAAAAGGCAATAAGGAGGCGGAACCATGTCAGTAGGCGGAGTGGGCGGCGGCAACGGCGGCGGGCAGATGATGGCGGTCATGATGCAAATGCTCATGAAAGGCATGGAGCAACAGGCCGATATGGCGGAAAAACTCATCGCCGTTTCTTTGGAAAATTCCATTTCCGCCGACAAGATGAATATAGCCCAAAAC
Source organism: Planctomycetota bacterium (assembly GCA_031548865.1). Classification (GTDB taxonomy): domain Bacteria; phylum Planctomycetota; class SZUA-567; order SZUA-567; family SZUA-567; genus JAJBSZ01. The sequence goes on along the minus strand of JAVBQR010000204.1, from coordinate 4,816 downwards.
ATCATCGACGTATACGCCTGACCATTTTCCAACCCCGATATTTACAACAAAACGCCTCCTTGCGGAGGCGTATTTTATTGAATATCTGGACTTTTGCAAAATCACCATTCAAACCGCCGAATGGCGATTTTGTAAAATCAAAAACCTCTGAAATTCGGGCAAAAACGATTTTTGCAAAGTGACGATTGGCGGTTCAATCGTCACTTTGCAAAACTTCAGTGAATATTACATATTTTCTATGCCCCGCCTCAGCCGGCAATCCCGTAATTACCCTTCTGCCGATCATGCAACTCGCCAATCTTCGACTTGTTCCAGTTCTCCACCCGGCTGAAATAGCCCACCACCCGGGTCATATGCTGCAATACCTGCGGCTCGCGGATCCCGGTCAACACTTCCTCCAATATCGCCCACTCGCCATCTTCCACGGCGGAAGCGGGAATCCGGGTCAGTAAACAGGTTTTCTTGTGCCTGACCGTAAACCACAACTGGTTATCGTCCTTGACCGACTCGATGCCCACCCCTTCGAGATCGGCGTGACGTTCAACTTTTTCGAAAAAATCGGCGATGTCCATGGCAACTCCTTTTCGTAAAATTATACTATATATAGTAAGCATACCCCATAAACTGTCAATATCTAGTAGCAACCCCGGCTAACGTTTTACATTTCCGGTCCGAGTTGTCAAGAGGGAAAAACCCGGGTAATTGTCATCTCCCGCCCTACTTCCGGCCCTGCAAGGCTTAAGGGGATCGGAATTCCTTTTCAGGGACAAAAAAAAACGCCCGCGAGCCAAGGCGCGCGGGCGGTAGCGAAATGTTCAGGATAAAAATTTCTCCCCAAATAGATGCTTAAATAGCGTTTTTATAGGGCATTTTTAAATTCCTCAAGCATTTCAAAAGCGTTGGCTTGACGGTTTTCCGGCTGGTAGGATAGGGCTTTATCGATGACGGTGGTGATGGCGAAGGGTAGATCGGGACGGAGTTCGCGGATGGGGGTGATTTCCCCGTTGATGATGGTTTCGTTCTGATCCCTGTCGGAGAAATCGTACAGGGGGTGGCCGGTAAGCATTTGGTAGAAGGTGGCGCCGGAACTGAAGACGTCGGATTGCGGAATGGCCCGGGTTAGGTCGGTGAGCTGTTCCGGCGGCATATAGGCGGGGGTGCCGCCTTCGGAAATGATGGGCAGGAACTCGCTGACCGAGGCGGAGGTGAAACGGCAGGACAGGCCCATGTCGGACAGCTTGACGGCGTAGGAACCGCCTCTACGCAGGTCCAGGAGGACGTTCTTGGGCTTGATGTCCCGGTGGACCAGCGAATGCTGGTGCATGTAGGCGACGGCTTCGAGGAGCTGGATGAACAGGGGTACGGCGGCGGGGAGATCCATGCGTCCGCCGGGCGAATCGCCGATGATGGTGTCGAGATTGCCGCCTTCGACATACTCGAGGGCGAGGTAAGGGGCGCCGCCGGAAATGCCGTCGGCGAGGTAGCGGATGATGTGGGGGTGGTGGAGCTGACGGGTGATCTGAATTTCCCGGCGGAACATTTCGATGGAGCGCTGGCGTTTCGACTTGCTGCGGAACATCATCATCTTGATGGCCGCGGAGTCGCCGGTGTCGTCCTTGATGGCGCGGTAGACCACGCCCTTGCCGCCGCCGCCGATGAGTTCGAGAATGGTGAAGCCCTCGACGCGGGGGAGTTCCTCGCCATGCTGAGCGTCGGTTTCCAGGCCGTCCAGGCGCTGTTGGACGGTATCCTGGTTGATTACCGCGGTGAGCCGGTGTTGGGTGCGGGAGGAGCCGATTTTTCGCGAACCGCCGCCGGAAGATAGGGCCGAATTGGAGGAATGGCCGGACGAGGCGGCGGAGTCGCCGCGGTAGTCGGTGGTGTTGGCGTCGTCCACGGCGGAAAGGCGGAAGAGACAGGCGCCGGCGAGGATGGTGTCGCCGGACTTGAGGGTGATGAAATCGGTGAAGGGGGCGCCTTGTTTGCCGCCCAGATGGCGCTCGTTGATGACCAGGCCGTTAGTCGAGCCGAGGTCGATAATCCGGACGCGGTTTTCCGAAGTGTCAATAAGGAAATGCAGATGGCTGGCGGCGGGATCCGCGGCCAGACTGCAATTGGCCTTGGAATAGCGTCCGAACAGGAATACGGGGCCATCCTTATTGAGCCGGAAGACCTGTCCCTTGAGGGGACCCGCCAGACATATCAACGAAATTGTAAGCAACGCCGATCCCATCCATCGTCAAGCGCGTTTATCTCGCGCCACGGAAAGTATCGCAGATCCGAGTTCAATTTCCGAAGTCGACCAGCTCCATTGACGGTTCGTCCTCTCCCTCGATTTCCATGCGGATTACCCCGACGAGCGGCACGTTTTCGGAAAGGTACAGGTGGCATTTTCGCCCTTCGCCGTCGGTGAAAGTCACTTCCACCGCATCGATGTCCCGGCCCTTGAAGGAGATTTTCTTGTCTGCGACGCCGACATCACCGGCTTGTTTCAGGGCTTCCTCCTGTTCTTCGAGGGCGCGCAGGTAGGTTACGGTGTCGGTGCGTTCGTCCATGACTTCGCCATCGACGCTCATTTCGGTTTTGACGGTAAAAGTACGCTCGTCGCCGCTGCCGGCGACGTCAAGGACGGTTTGTTTCTGGTTCAGTTCGCCGAAAAGGGTCTGGATGCGATAAACCACCCATTGCCCGGGCTGAAGGTGTTTCAAGGGGTTGGGCAGGGTGGCGAGGACACTGTCGGCGGCGGCGGCGGGACAAACGGCGGCGGCCACAGCTAGGCAGAACAGCAATACCGGACGCGAGGGGCTATGCGCAAACAACGTTTTTCGTGACATGACATTCTCCAAAAATTGCTCGGGGTCCCGCCCGGGTGTTTACGTCAGTACTCGCGGAAAAATAAAATAACACCGCTTCGATTCTTATGATTATAGCAATATCATAAAAAAAGGTCACGGGAAAAGTGCCTTTTGTACATAGGAATAGACAGGGCATGGTGTCCTACCAGCCGCGCTTTGAAATGGTCTCCCCTTGACGTTCGCCCGGCCCTGCTTATTATTGATAAATCTTCTTACCGGCGCTGCCGCAACCGACCCCGCCCCGTTACGGCTTTGCCACCACTCCGAAAGGATAGCGAATATGGCCAATTACCTCGTCACCCTCCCCTCCCTCGGCGACGACGCCGGAAACGAAGCCCAAGTGTCTTTCGTGTATGTCAACGCCGGCGATAATGTCAAGGAACAAGCCGATCTGGTCGAAATGGTCACCGATAAAGCCACTTTTAACGTCCCCTCGCCCAAAAGCGGTAAAATCGTTAAAATGCGGGTGGAGGAAGGAGATACGGTAAAAGTCGGCGACCCCATCTGCGATGTGGAAATATAAATGAACAACCCGGAATACCCAAAAAACGGCTCCACCGATCCGAATAATTCCTCAGTCAGCACCAACCCCCAGCCGCCGCCGGAGCAAAACCCGCCGGAATCGAACCCGCCCCGGAAAGGCCTCGGCGGAAGTTGGCTGTTCCTCCTCGCCGCCTGCGGGATCATCATCGGCCTCGCCGCTTCGCGAACCCCCTTGTCCCACTTCATGAAGCCGGAAAAAGCCACCGTCGACTTCCAAACCATGCGCACTTTCGCCGTCATAACCATCCCCGCCGGCTCCGGAACTTCCGAAAACCCCGAGGAAGTCGCCGAACTCGCCAAAGCCGCCGTCCTGCAAATCGACCAGCTGATGAGCCCGGTCGGCGAAAACTCCGACATCCGTCGCCTAAACAACACCCCCGCCCACCAATGGGTCGATGTCCACCCCCTGACCTGGCAGGTCGTTATGGAGGCGCTACGCTGGAACCGCCTCACCGACGGCGCCTTCGACCCCACTATCGGCCCCATCAAGGCGCTGTTCAAGTTCGACCAGCGCGAAGCCGGATCGTGGCCGGACGAAAAAACCCTGGCCGAAGCCAGGAAAAAAACCGGCGCCGAAAACATCCACTACGACCGCGAAGGTATGCGCCTCTATCTCGACGCCGACGGCATGCGTATCGATCTCGGCGCCATCGCCAAAGGCTTTGCCGCCGATCAGGCCGCCCGGGTTCTGCAAGCCCACGGCGTGCAAAACGCCCTGGTGAACATCGGCGGCGAACTCCGAATACTCGGCAAAAAACCCGGCCACCCCCCAACCCCGTGGCACACCGGCATACGCCACCCCCGGCTGGATGAAATGGCGGAAAAACTCGAACTCGAAGACGCCGCCGTCGCCACCTCCGGAGACTACGAAAGCTACTTCACCTACCAGGGGAAACGCTACGAGCATATCATCAACCCCCATACCGGCCTTCCCCTCTCTTCCGGCCCCTCCTCCGTAACCGTCATCCACCCCAACTCCTGTCTGGCCGCCGACGCCCTCGCCACCACCCTCTGCGTCCTCGGCCCGGAAAAAGGCAAGGCTTTCCTGGAAAAACAAGCCATGGGCCTCTTCACCAACGGCGTCCGGGTCATCATGCTCCTCTCCGACGACGCCACCCGGGAAACCGGCAAACGCTATGAATTCACCATCAATACCAAAGGGCAATTGACTGCCCAGGAAACCGTTTTTTAAACAGGCGTCAGTAACAATTCTTCTGGCCATGCTGAGCCTCCATTCTTCCCCGAAAGAAAAGAACGGAAATCCCGGCGGATCCATATCTGGGCCCAAAGGGCGATTTTTTTGGGGTAAGGTGGTCAGTCAAACCCCGGCGTGCTCTAGGATGGCCTAACTACCCGCCTTCTTCTCCTCCGCGACCCGTTAAATCGCACTGGCACGCCTTAAGGGTACCGAACGCCTA
>JAVBQR010000041.1:0-11469 GCA_031548865.1 Planctomycetota bacterium | reverse complement strand
GCCCAAAAATAACTTTTACAAGTTTAACCCGGGTGTTTCGTTTGGATCGGCATTTTCGCCCTTACCGCCTGGTCGAAAATGCCTCTGGGTCATTGGGCAAATTCTGAATGTGTAAAAGTTAATTTTGGGCAAACCCTTACTTGATCCCGGTCGTGGAAATGCCCTTGATGATGAAGCGCTGGAAAATGAGGAAGGCGACAATCACCGGCAGGCTCGCCAACAAATTCGCAGCCATGGGCCGGGCCAGCTCCTGCTGGTAACTCCCCTGGAAAAGCGGCACGCCGATGGGGAGGGTCATCATTTCCTCGCTGTTCATGGCCAGGTAGGGCCAGAGATAACTGTTCCACGAGGCGAGAAAGGTGAAGATGCCCAGCGAAGCCAGCGCCGACTTCGACAGCGGCAGGAACAGGTTGAAATAGGTCCGCCAATAGCCCGCGCCGTCCATCTTCGCCGCGTTCAATAAATCCCGGGGAATGCCGTCGAAGAACTGTTTCATCAACACCACTCCCAAGGGCGCGGCCAGCCCGGGAAGTATCAGGGCGCTGTAACTGTTCACCAGCCCGAAGCCGATCATGATCTTGTACATCGGCACGATGATGGCCTCGATGGGGATGACCATGCCGGCGATGACCGTCCAGTAGACCAGGGCTTTCCCGCGAAAATCGAGAATCGACAGGGGGAAGGCGGCCATGGAAGTGAGGACCAGGGTGCCGACCGTCGTCACCACCGCCACCACCATGCTGTTCCACAGCCAGCGCCACATCGGGGTGTCGGACAGCACGAAGACGAAATTGTCCCAGGTGTACGGCGGTTTGAACAAAGCCGCCACATTGAGGATGGACGATCCTTCGGGCTTGAAGGAGACGATAATCATCCACGCCAGCGGCACCAGCCACAGCAGCATCAGGCCGTAGGCGGCGAGGTAGACCAGGAAGCGCTTTAGGCCCCAGACGTTCATTTGCTTGTCCTTTTCCGGTTAAGGAGCCTGAATTGGATGAAGGCCATGACGATGGTGACGGCGAAGAGGACATAGGCCATGGCCGAGGCCTGCCCCATGTTTTCGTAGGTGAAGCCGGTTTGGTAGACGTACTGCACCAGCGCCCGGGTGGCGGTGCCGGGCCCGCCTTCGGTCATGAGCCAGGGCTGGGCGAAAAGTTTGAAGGAGGCGATGGTTTGCAGGACCACGACCAGGGCGATTATCCCCTTGAGGGACGGGAGGGTGACGAAGAGGAAACGCTGCCAGGCGGAGGCGCCGTCCATCCTGGCCGCCTCGTAGTAGTCTTCGGGGATCTCCTGCAGGCCGGCCAGGAACAGGACCATGTTGAACCCGACCGTCCACCACAGGGTGGCGATGACGATGGAAATCCAGGCCAGTTGCGGCTCGTCCAGCCAGAAGATTTCCTCGCCGAGGTTGAAGGACTGGATGAGGGTGCTGATTAGGCCACTGTAGGGGCGGAGGATGAACTTCCACATGCTCGCCACCACCGACACCGCCAGCACGAACGGCATGAAGAATACGGTCCGCAGGAGCCAGGTGCCCTTGAGCCCAGCGTTCACAAGGAGCGCCATCACCAGGCCGACCACGGTGATGATGGGCGTGGACAGGAGGACGAAGTAGCAGGTGTTCCAGAGCGCTTCCCAGAAATACTCGTCCGCCAGCATGTCGCGGTATTTTTCCAGCCCCACGTAGGGGCCGTCCTTCAAAAGCGTCGCGTCGTGCAGGCTGATGACTACGCCCTTGACGATGGGATAGAGCATGAACAGGGCGTAAACGGCCGCGTAGGGGATGATGAAGGTCCAGGCGGCGCAGGCCTCGCGCGTTTCGCGTTTCACCAGGTTTCTCCGGGGAAGTGGGTTATCCGCGCGCGGGACAATAAGGGTCTGTAAAAAATTGTTTTTTTACAAACCCTGAGCCCCGCGCGCGGATTTCGGGGGGATTACCGCGACAGCACCCGGTTGACGTCCTTTTCGGTCCGTTCCAACATTTTGGCGGGGTCGGGGAAGGTGGCGATGAACTGGTTGAAGTTCTGCAGGAGGGTTTCCTTCACCGGGTCGAGTTTGGGGCTCGCGGGCATGAAGGAAATGTACTTGGCGATTTCGGCGAGGTGATCGCGGTGGGGAAGCTGCTTGAACTTCGCCGTTTCCATGATTTCCGGCATGGAGGGAATCTGTCCCGAAAGCGCCCATTCGTAGCCGTTCTCGGCCAGCCAGTAGGCGAACTTGGTCGCGGCGAGATCCTTGGCGGCGTCGGCGCCGGAGCGCTTGGTCAGGGCCAGGGTGTGGCCGTCGCCCCAATTCCTGAACTTGCCGAAAATGTTCGGGAAGGGAAGGACGGTGAATTCGACGCCGGCCCTATCGTAGTCGCCGGTGGCCCAGACGCCCTCGATAATCGCGAGACCCTTGCCGGCCTTGAAAACTTCGTAGCCGGATTTCAGGCCTTTGGGCCACAGACCTTCGGAAACCAGGCGGGCCTGGAAGGCAAGCGCCCGCGCCGCTTCGGGATTGTTGAAGGCCGCTTTCGTGCCGTCGGCGGAAAGGAGCTTCCCGTCCAGTTGGCTGTACAGGCTCCACCACATCCACATGGCCATGGTCGAATCCATGTTGCAGGACAGGGCGATGTTTCCGGACGGGGCGATTTTCTTGTAGGTGCGGAGGAATTCGAGGAAATTGTCTTCGCCGGGCTGGAGTTTTACCGTGCCGTCCGGGTTGAGCAGGCCGGCCTCGCGGGCGAGTTTGGTATTGACGTAAAGCACAATGCAATGGGTGTCAAGCGGAATGGACATGTGCTTGCCGTCGGCGACGGTGACGGCGAGGACGCCGGGGGAGAAGCGCTTCCAGTCGACGCCGACCTTGGCGGCGGGTTCGTCCATGGGGATGATCAAGTCGTCGCGCATCATGCTGGCGATTTGCGAGGTGTGGACGACGGCGAGGTCGGGGCCGCGGCCGCCGGCGGCGGCGGTGCGCAGTTTTATGTAATAATCCGACCACTTGTGAATCAGGAGGTTCACTTCGGCTTCGTTCTGCGACTCGTTGTACTTCGCCACCATCGCCTTCATGAAATCGCCGTCACCGCCGCTGAAGGGAACCCAGAAGCTGATCTCGGTCTTTTCCCCCGCCTGGGCGAACGCCGTGAACAGCAGCATCGCGACCAGCATCAGCCCGACCATTGTCCGCTTGAACGTCTGTGCCATTTCCTTCTCCTTATTTATGATGACCATACGGATTTCCTTCCGCGCGGGCCCAGCCATGGAGCCGGCCTCGAACGGTCGTGATGTGTGGATAGCGGGGTATGCTGCCTGCCTGCGGTTTAACCTGCTGTACTTTACGTCATGTTTGGATTCGGGACAATGCACGATTGCCGCGAATTTTCGCTGGTTTTTCCTGTCATTTCGTTTTATTATTGCACTTTTCAACTGTCCTGATCACACAAATGGCGTTCGATCCAACGCGAATTTTCCTGTCCGAATCCGGAGCCGGCACCAATGGATAATACCTCTTTGATGCGGATCAACGGCGTAGGCATCGAAATGTTCCATAAACACGGCATTTCGATTAACCGCCCGCGCGGCTCGGGCGATTTCGTGTTCATCCACTTCCTCACCCCGGCCTATATCGTGCTGGACAAAGTCAAGCGGCGCCTCGAACCCGACGCCTGCATCGTCTACGCTCCGCCGAAGGCGCAACGCTACCACAGCCTACTCGACACCCCCTTCGGCAACAACTGGATGCACTTCGCCGGCCGCACCTGCATCCCGTTCCTGAAATCCCTGGCCATTCCCCTGAACACCCCCTTCACGCCGCACGTCACCTCCTTCATCGCCCCCTGCCTCAGGCAGATGCACGGCGAGAAGGTAAGGAAGGAATCGTACTGGCAGATGAATATCGACGCCAAACTGCGGGCCTTCCTGGTGGAACTGGCCCGAGGCAACGAGGCGAAAAACGGGGACGAAGCGCGCACCCACCACATCCGCGAAGAAATGCTGCAACTCCGGACCCGCCTGGTCGAGAACTGCCAGGAACCGTGGTCGGTGGGGAAAATGGCGCGAATCGTGCACCTCAGCGACTCGCGCTTTTCGGTCATCTACCGCAAACTGTTCGGCGCCAGCCCGATGTCCGACCTCTTGCGCATCCGCATGGATCTGGCTAAATTCTACCTCGGCATGACCCACATGACCATCGAGGAAGTCGCCGAAGGGAGCGGCTTCGCCAGCGTGAACTACTTCCACCGCCAGTTCAAGAAAATGAACGGCATGCCCCCGCGGCAATTCCAGCGTTCCTTCACCGGCGAGGATTTGCGGCCGCCGTCGCCATGAGGAGGAGTGTCGGTGAAGTGTTTTCAGTTAGTCGTCCTTATTCCAGCGCCATTTCCACCCTGCCCCAGAAAGGCACCGCCATGCATGAACGTTCGAGGTTCGCATTGTATTTCGGCAATCGCGGCTTTTTCCCGGCGTCACTACAGAAAACCGCCCGCGAAGAAATGACCGGCGCCCTCGCCAAGCTCGGCCACGAGGTCCTGGTCATGCCCTTCGACGCCACCAAGAACGGCGCCGTCGAAACACTGGAGGAAGGCCGGAAATACGCCCGCTTCCTCTACGAAAACCGGGGAAAATACGACGGCGTCATCCTCTGCCTGCCGAACTTCGGCGACGAAAACGGCGCCATGGCCGCCTTCGACGCCTGCGAGGTCCCCATCCTGGTCCATGCCTATCCGGACGACCTGGACAAGATGGCCCCGGAAATCCGCCGCGACTCCTTCTGCGGAAAGATGTCCATCATGGACGTGTTCGTCCAGTGCGGCATCGCCTTCACCGCCTTGAAGCCGCACACCGTCGCCCCCGCGAGCGGGCTTTTCAAGGAAAACATCGAATACTTCGACCGCATGTGCCGCGTCGTCAAGTCCTGCCGCAGGCTCCGCCTCGGCGCCATCGGCGCCCGCACCACCGCCTTCAAGACGGTCCGCTTCGACGAAGTCACCCTGCAGCGCCACGGCGTCACCACCGAATGTTTCGACCTGTCGGAGCTGTTTTCCCGGGTCGGGAAAATGACCCCCGCCGACGCCAAGGTCAAGGACAAAAAGGAGCGCCTCGCCGCCTACACCGGTTGGAACGGCGTCCCGGACGATGCCCTGAACAACCTCTCCCGCGCCGCCGTGGCGCTGGACGACATGGTTGCCGAGTACGAGCTGGACTGCCTCGCCCTCCGCTGCTGGATGGAAATGCAAACCGAACTCCGCGTCTCCCCCTGCGTCCTCCTCTCCGAACTGAACGACCGCGGCTTCGCCGCCGCATGCGAACTGGACGTCGGGAACGCCCTCGCCATGCAGGCGGTCCTGGCCGCCTCCGCTTCGCCGGTGGCTTGTCTCGACTGGAACAACAATTACGGGGATGAAGAGGACAAATGCATCCTTTTCCATTGCGGCCCGGTTCCCCAAACCATGATGCAGGGCAAGGGAAAGATTACCGAACACGCCATGCTCGTGAACAGCCTCGGCCCCGGCTGCAGCCACGGCTGCAACACCGGCCGCATCAAGCCCATGCCCATGACCTACGGCAGCACCCTCACCCGCGACGGGAAGATCCTGGCCTTCCTCGGCGAAGGCGCATTCACCGGCGACCCGATCCCCGACAATTTCTTCGGCTGCGCCGGGGTGGTCGAGATTCCCGGCCTGCAGGACCTGCTGCAGCAAATCGGCTACGCGGGATTCCGCCACCACGTGTCTGTCGCGTCCGGCCGCTACATGGCGCCGGTCGCGGAAGCGATGGAGAAGTATTTGGGGTATGAGGTGATGACGTTTTGAAAGGTGGGTTTTTTCGGGAGAATCGGGCAGGCGTGTGCCCGGTTCTCTCGGAATCTCTTCTTGAAGAGCATGAGAACAAACTGGATTATTGCCTGAACTCCATAGGTTATTGGTTTTTACAAAATCGCCATTCGGCGGTTGGAATGGTAATTTTGCAAAAGTCCAGTAACAAGCCCTTACCCTTGTTCACCCACGTTGGTTAAGACTTCCTGAATCAGCTTCGGGGAATACCTGGCGCCTGCCTGTATCAGTTTGATGGTGTACGGCTTCAAGGCAGTGATGATACCCAAGCGCCTGGCACGAGTGAGAAGTCCAAGGAGGCCGACCACTTCCAAACCCAAGGCCTTCGCCAATCGGCGCCCTCTGCGATCATCAAGGCAAATATACCTGATGTTCTGTTCCAAGGCGAGCTGGATGGCAGAGGCTTCACCATCGTCAAGCGTCATGCGGACGTAGGCAGGCAAGGACTCATGAAGTTCGCATATCTCCAGCCACGGAGCTTCAACCGCCGGGTGACCAAAAGCGGGACCAGCAGCCAATTCCCGCTCGACAATCGGCGGGGCGATGTAAGTGAAGGGAAGAGCGGTCAGGATTGATATGGCGTCGATCTTGGCAAGTAAAATGAGCGGCCCCGCGTCCATGACCATACGCGCATCAGCCATTGCCGAACCTCAGTTCGTCTTCGGCGTCATCCTCGGTAAGGTTTACGCACGAATAACCATGATTAACCAGGGTCGCCATGAATTCCACCCGGGTCTGACCATATAGTTTGGCCGCTTGGCCTAAGGTGAGCCGGCCATCCTCGAACAGTTTGGCAGCTCCGGCGAGGCGGGTTATCTCCGCCAGTTCCGAACGGGATAGATTGGCGCTGGCCAGGATGTCGTCGGTGTAGGTAATGGTTATACTGTTCTCGGTCGTTAACATACAGTTCTCCGATTATCCCTCTATTATACTGTATGTCAGTCGACTTTATGAGAAAATCGAGCCAACCACCGTTCGATTTCTTCGGAAAGTCCACTGTCAGGTGAATCGGCAATTCCGAAGCCGCTATGCCTCCAAGGCGTTAACGTCGCGGAGCAGGGGGTGGAGCGCCGGCAGCAAACGGTTGTACAAGGCGACCCGTTCGCGATAGCGCTCGTGGCGCCGCAGGTCCGGGGTGAAGGTCCGCCCCTTTCGAACATAAGCGGACACCGCCTCGGCGTTCGACTTGAACAGGCCGCTGTGCACGCCGGCCAGTATGGCGGCACCGGTGAGACTGCCTTCGCTGGTTGCGAGACGAATGAAGGGGATGCCCATGACGTCGGCGCGAATCTGCATCCAGCGGTCGGAACGGGAAGTCCCGCCGCTGGCCAGGAACGCCGCCGGGCAGGTCCCGGTCCGCCGCATCGCCTCGACCGCGCCCACCAGGGAAAAAGTTATCCCTTCCAATAGCGCCTTGAACATATCGCCCCGGCCGGTCCCCGGCTTCATGCCGACGAAAACCCCCGCGGTGTCCCCAAGGTAACGCGGCCAGGCCGGCGGTTCGATGTGGGGAAGAAACAGGAGTTTTCCGGGAGCGTCGGGGAGTTCGGCGTTGAGGCGCTCCATGGCGTCGGCGCCGAGTTCGGGGGCGAAGGTGTTTTTGAACCAGTTCACCAGGCTGGCGGAATGGTGGTAAAGAAACGACATGTAGAGTCCGCCCACCACGTGGTTCTCGATGCACATGCCTTCGGCACGGAAGGTCTCCAGGTCGCCGGGCCAGGCAAAGGTCGGGGTATAGCATTCGTAGGTTCCCATGCCGACGACGACATCCCCCGGGTTCAGGCAACCGCAACCCAGGGAATTGCAGCCCTGGTCGTGTCCGCCCGACACCAGCGCCAGGTCGGCGGGAAGGCCCAATTCGCGGGCGATGCGGGAATCAATCACCCCGATCTGGACCCCGCTGTCAACAATCCGGCCGAGTTTTTCCCGGTCTATTCCGCTCCAGCGGAGGAGCTCGTCCGACCAGTCGCCGCGGAAGGCGTCAAAAAGCAGAGTGCGGTTCGCCAGGGATTTCGTGGCATATGCTTCGGCCCCAAACATGAAGCCGAGAAAGTCGCCCCACAATAGATATTTTTCGGTTCGCTCGTGTTGTTCCGGTTCGTTTTCCCGCAGCCACATCAGTTTGGCGAAGGTAAAATGGGGACCCACGATATTGGGGTTGACCCCGAACAATTTGGCTGGGTCGAAAGCCTCGGCCAGCCGCCTGGCCTGTTCCTCCCCCCTGACGTCGTGGATGAGAATCGAAGGCCCGACAAGCGTGCGGTCGAGGCGGACCGGCACGACCGCCTCGCCCATGGAACTGAACGACACGGCCCGGATGGCGGCGGGGTCGACCCCCTCGGCGTGGACGACCCGGCGCACGGCGTCCTTTATTTTCCGCCAGGTGGTGTCCGGATCGATTTCGACCCAGCCCGGTTGCCGGGAGACGACCTCGTACTCGCAGCCGGCGGAAGACACCAAGCCGTCAGCCGAAAAGACGCCCACCTTGCACGCTGAAGTCCCGACATCAATCGCCATCATCAACATGGATATACCTTTCTCTGGTTTCCTCGCGCCGATTATTCCAGCGCCGCCTCCGCCATGGCCTTGACGTTTTCCGGCGGCACGTTGGGGAGGAGGCACTCGTGGCTGGGGCTGACGATCAGGGCCGGCCCCAGGGCCGCCTTCACCCGGCGCACCTCCCGCTTCACTTCCTCGGGTGTTCCCGACATTAGGAGCTGCTGATTGTCAATCCCGCCCATGAAGGCGATGCGGCCCTTGAAATCGCGGGCCAGGCTGTCGGCGTCCATGTCCTTGGCCAGGGCCTGCAGGGGATGCAGGCAATCGACCCCGGCGTCGATCAGCCGACCAATCACCTTGTGAATGGCGCCGCAGGAGTGGAGAATGACCTGTTTTCCCCAGCGGTGCCCCTGTTCCGTGAACTTCCTGAACCAGTTCATGATGTACTCGTCGAACTGGGCCGGTCCGCAAATCAAATCCTGCTGGGTGCCGAAATCGTTTCCGAAGAAGAAGCCGTCGGCCAGATCCCCCGCCGCCTTGAAGAAGCGTTCGTTCGCCTCGTAATAGAAACCGCAAACCCGGTTGGTCACCGCATGCACCACTTCGGGATTGAGGTACATCTTCATCATGTACTGGTCCATGCCGAAGAGGTCCATGACGTTATGGTAGAATGGGGTCCAGAAGCCGCTGGCGCGGTAGTAGGGGCCGGCGTTGGCGAGGGCTTCCAGGCATTCGTCGAAATGCAGGTACTGGGGGTCGGGCCACTCGTAATTCTCCACTTCGGCCGGGTCCTCGCAGTCGGCGAACGGGGGATTCATATGCTTGTGGCGGTCGAGACTGTCGTCGAACATCGCCGCGCCTTTGGGATGCTGATAAGTCGAGGCGAAGAACTGGGGGGAAATCCAGCGGAAGTCGTCCCCGAGCATGCGGCGGATGGCTTCTTCCGAGTCCGACTTGAAGAACTGGCGGTAAATGGGCCAGGTGTCTACGTGCGGATTTCCCATCCAGAATCCGAAGCGATCGGCGGCCTGGCCGGAAATAATTTTGCGAATGCGTTCACGCGGTTCCATATGCTGGCCTCCTAAACCTAGCCGAATTACGGGGACACGAAATTTAACTATCCAAACCGCCGGATAATTAAACATCATGTCCCCGTAATTCTCACGTTTATCTTAAGTTACAATGGTATTACCGGTAGGCCTTGACCGGCTCGCCGGTCGCGGCGGCCATGATTTTTTCCTGGGTCAGGATCTCCTTCGCACGATCGAAGTCGGCGCTGATGCGGCCCTGGTGCATGACCAGCACCCGATCCGACATGCCGATGATTTCCGGTAGATCCGACGACACCATGATGATGGATTTGCCGGCGGCGGTCAGTTCGCACATCAGCTTGTAGACCTCGTACTTCGCCCCGACGTCGATACCCCGGGTCGGTTCGTCGAAGATCAGGATGTCGGCGTCGCTGAAGAGCCACTTGGCGATAATCGCCTTCTGCTGATTGCCGCCGGAGAGGTTCTTGATCGGCGTCTCGGAGCTCGTGGTCTTGACCTTTAAATCACCGATGAGCCGTTCCGAACTCTGCCGCTCGCCCCGGCTGTCGATGAACCCGCTCCGCGTCACCTTCGCCAGATTCGCCAAGGTGATGTTCGCCCGCACCGATTGGTTGAGAAGAACGCCCTGGCGCTTCCGTTCCTCGGGTAGTAGGCCGATGCGGTGGCGGATGCTGTCCCGGGGGGAGTCGATGGCCACGGCTTTCCCAAACAGCTTCACCTCGCCGGCGCTCTTGGGGTCGGCCCCGAAGATGCAGCGGATCATTTCGGTCCGTCCGGCGCCGACCAGCCCCGCCACCCCGAGAATCTCCCCGCGGCGCAACTTGAAGGAAATGTCCGACAACACCCCCGTGCGCGACAGCCCCGCGACCTCCAGGACCGTATCCTCCCCCGGCCGCGATTGGCGGGGCGGGAACTCGTCCTTCAATTCGCGTCCGACCATCAGGGAAATAATTTCCCCCTTGTTGGTGGCCGCGACGTCCAGGGTGGAGATGGCCAGGCCGTCCCGCAGCACGGTTATCCGGTCACCGATTTCAAAAAGTTCGTCCAGGTGGTGGGAAATGAACACGGTGGAAATGCCTTGCCGCTTCAGGTCGCGGATGAGATCGAAGAGGGTTTCCGTTTCCCGCCGGGTCAGGCTGGCCGTGGGCTCGTCCATGACGATCAAACGCGCGCCCTGCGACAGCGCCTGCGCCACCGACACGACTTGCCCCTCCGCCACCGTCAAGTCGCGAATCCGGTCGTCCGGGTGGAAGGCCGAGACCTTCACCTTGGCCAGCCACGCGCGGGTGTCCCGCTCCCGCCGCGCCTCGTCGACGAAGAGCCCGCCCCAACGGCGGGGCTCGCGGCCGAGAAACATGTTTTCCGCCACCGTCATGTCGGGAAGCAGGTTAAATTCCTGGTACATGATGCTGATCCCGGCCTGTTGCGACGCCAGCGGGCCGTCGATGGCGAGCTCGCGGCCTTCCCAGACAATCTGCCCGGCGTCCTTCGTGTAAGCGCCGGAAAGGATTTTCATCAGGGTGGATTTCCCGGCCCCGTTCTCCCCGACCAGCACGTGCACCTCGCCCCGCCGCACCGAGAAGGTCACCCGGTCCAGGACCTTGATGCCGTAAAAGGATTTGTCAATATTACGCATTTCCAGCAGAAAATTTTCCACACCGGAATCCTCAAAAGCTTGGCAAAAGTCCGATTACTTCATCCCCCGCTGTTCCCGAGGAGTAAAGCCGCCGCGTCCGGCCTGGGTCGAGGCGGCGTCCTGGCATTTCCCGGCCTCGCGCTGCACCGCCTCCCACTCGGACATGATCGCGGGCGGCTGCACCGGGGTCGAGCCGGCCCCGAATTCGAATTCGACGATCACTCCGCCCCTTGGGTCGTACAAATGTTTCGCGTAATCCCGCACCGCTTTCCGGCCGACTTCCGGGTCGGGTGAGGACATAATCCACTGCCGGTCGATTTCGCCCCACAGGGTGATTTTCCCCTTCGCCAGCGCCGCGACCTTGTCCAGGCCCATGCAGAATACCTGGGAATTGAAAGCGTCGACGCCGATTTCGATGATGTCCGGGTAGACCTCCAGGGTGTGTCCGTCCGAGTGCATGAAGA
>JAVBQR010000170.1:0-13888 GCA_031548865.1 Planctomycetota bacterium | reverse complement strand
GTTTTCACAATTTCAATAGGCGTTCGGTACCCTTAAGGCGTGCCAGTGCGATTTAACGGGTCGCGGAGGAGAAGAAGGCGGGTAGTTAGGCCATCCTAGAGCACGCCGGGGTTTGACTGACCATCTTACCCCAAAAAAAATCGCCCTTTGGGCCCAGGTAAGGATCCGCCGGGATTTCCATTCCTTTCTCTTGGAGAGGAATGGGGCTTGGGCATGCTCCGAGGAATAAAATATGGTTTTGTGGTTCTCTGTGCCCTCTGAGCCCTCTGTGTTAATGCGGTTCTCACAATTGCGTTGTGCCATGAGCATCCGTACCTCCTACCAGCTGAACCGCATAAAAAGGAACGCGGCATGAACTCACCCCAACCCGCCCGCCCACTCGATTCTCCAAGCTCGCTTGAACGCCCGCTCTTGTGGAAAATTGTCACCCACCAGCTCTTCGGCATCATCGTGGTGCTGCTTCTTATTTCGGCGGTGGCGGCCTGGCAGTCCGAGTATTTTCTGACCGAGTACAATATAATCATCATCATCCGCACTCTGGCCTTTGTGGGGATTGTCGCCCTCGGGCAGGCCATGCTTCTCATCCTCGGTGAACTCGACCTGTCCATCGGGGCCATTGCCGGGCTGTGCGGGGTCATTGGCGGCGTGTTGATGGTCGACATGGGCTTGAATCCCTATCTCTCATTCGCGCTGGCGCTGGTCCTGGGCATGTTCTGCGGCCTGGTGAACGGGCTCCTGGTCACGAAAATCCGCCTGAATTCCCTGGTCGTCACCCTCGGGATGGCCGGCGTCTTCAAGGGGGTCAACCTGGTCATCACCAAGGGTAAAGCCATTGTCAACATCCCTCCGGAAATTCACTTCCTGGGGAAGGGCGACGTGTGGGGAATGCCGGTCCCGTTCATCATCATGGTCATCGTCCTCCTGGTCATTACTTTCGTCGCTTCCCTCACCATGTTCGGGCGCTACATGTACGCCATCGGCAACAACCGTGACGCCGCCGCCATCCTCGGCATCAAGGTCGATCGCATCCGCACCGTCTGCTTCGTGCTGGCCGGTTTCCTGGGGGCTCTCGCCGGCATGCTGATGGTGGCCCGCCTCGGGTCGTCGCAGCCGTCCATCGGGGAAATCTGGGTCATGCCCTCCATTGCCGCACCGGTAATCGGCGGCGTTCCCACCACTGGCGGCGTCGGCACGCCGCTTGGTGCCGTCATCGGCGCCGCCCTGATTGGGGTCATCGAAAACATCATCGTCCTTTTCGGGGTCTCCCCCTATTGGCAAACCGTCGTGAGCGGCGCCATTGTGGTGGCGGCTGTCTCCCTGGACGCTCTGTCCAACCGTTATCTGAAGAAGGAATAACAATTTGGACTGTTTTCATCTGGCGATGCAATGTGTTGCTTATCATACGGTTATGAGCGGATTTATCCTTATTCAGCGCTATTCGATCCTAGCCGGAAGTACCGGCAAGCCGCGCTCTGCCCTTTCCGGCCGGGCAGTCCCAAAACGCGGGGCTGCCCGTTTTCGTGATGCGGTCAGTTGTCACACGGTGGCGAAAGGTTTATAATTTCCCCATGACTCCGCCAAAAACCATTCTCGTCGTCGACGATAACGAAAGCATCTACAAGAGCCTGCGCCTCAATTTCCGGCAGCGGGGACTGGAATGCGTATGGGCGGCGAACGGCACGCAGGCGGTGGCGGCGGTGAAGCGTGGGGATATCGCCTGTGTCCTCATGGATCTTTCGCTTGGCCCGGAGAACGGCATCGAGGTGATGCGGGATCTACAGGCGATCCGTCCGGAAATTCCGGTCATCATCATCACCGGATTTGGAACCTTCGAATCGGCGGTCAAGGCGATTAAGCTTGGCGCCAGGGATTTCCTTCCGAAACCCCTCGAATTCGGCCGCCTCTACCAGGCGGTCCGCGAAGCCCTCCGACTGGAACCGCCCGCCTCCCCGGATCCGCCCGACGGCGACGGACTGATTTCGCAGGATTTCGTTGTGCAAAGCCTGTGCAAGAAAGCCCGGCAGTTCGCCAAATCCGACCTCCCCATCCTCATCACCGGCGAAAGCGGCACGGGGAAGGAACTCCTGGCCTCCCTCGTACACCGTTCATCGCCCCGCGCCCGCCTCCCCTTTTTGCACATCAACTGCTCCGCCTTCGCCGACACCCTGGTCGACAACGAACTGTTCGGCCACGAGAAGGGTGCCTTCACCGGCGCCGTCGACGCCCACCCCGGCCTGTTCGAGCAGGCGGACGGCGGGACCTTGCACCTCGACGAAATCGGCGACATGTCCCTGGCGACCCAGGCGAAGATACTCCGCGTATTGGAGGAGGGGGTGGTCAGGCGGCTGGGCGGAATGCGGGACATCCGGGTGAATGTGCGCATCGTCGCGTCAACCAACAAAAAACTCGACTCCCTTATCGAGGACGGGAGATTCCGGCAGGATCTCTTCTTTCGCTTGAATGCGGTGGCTCTCCATATACCGCCCCTGCGGGAACGCCGGGGGGACGTCAAGATTCTGTCCGAGTATTTCCTCAAGCAGGGATTGGACGATTCCTGCGGCAAGCGTTTTTCCCCCGAAGCGGAGAAAATCCTCGACCAATATTCCTGGCCCGGCAATGTCCGTGAACTCAGGAACGTCGTCAAAGTTTGCCTGCTCGTCACCGAATCCGATCTCATAGAGGCGGAGGATCTCCCCGATTTTGTGCGCCATCCCGCCAGCACCAAAACGACCCGCCTGACCGCCGCCGAACGGGATGTTATCCGTCGCACCCTGGCCGAAAGCCACGGCAACAAATCCCAGGCCGCCGAACGCCTCGGGATCAGCCGGCGCACCTTGTATACCAAGATGGAACGCTATGGACTCGAATAAGCGGGAGGGCGGATTCTCCCTGGAGGGCGTCAGCCTTCGCCGGGCTTCGCGGGACATATTCCGGGGGCTGGATTTCTGTGTAGCCAAAGGGGAGATTCACGCTCTGGTCGGTGCCAAGGGCATGGGGAAAAGCATGCTCTGTGCCCTCCTGGCCGGGGACATCCGGCCGGATTCCGGCCGGGTGTCGGTTCCGCCCGGCATTCGCATCGCCCGGATCACCGACGCGACGGCGGTTTTCCCCCGCATGAGCGTCGCCGACAACCTCATTCTGGATCGCGATGCGAACTGGCGTTCCTGGTTCCGCCTTGGCAAAGCGGCGGAAACGCGCCTCCGCCGTTGGCTGGCCGCAAACCGGGTCGACATTCCCCTGCATATCCCGTTGCAGACCTTGCCCCGCGAAGACTGGCTGTTTGTGCAAATCCTTAACCGGCTTTATAAAAACCCCGAACTCCTCCTCTTCGACGAAACGCTGGAAAGCCTTCCCCCCTCGCGCCTGCAGCAACTCTGGCCTATCATCGAGGACCGCCGCGCCGGTGGCGCCGCCGTCCTCTGGGTGACCAGCCGGGTGGAATCGGCGCTGGTTAAAGCCGACCGGGTGTCGATTCTCCGTAACGGCAAGATCCTCCTGACCGAATCCACCCGCCGCCTGGATCGCCTCGGATTAATCAGCCTCTGCCACGGTTTTTTGGAAGGCCCCGGGAACGAGCATTACGCGCAGGAACAATTCCAGCAGATTGTCCGTTTCACCGACGCCCTTCTCCGCGATCTCCCTAGCGCCGTCATCATGACCGATCTGCAGGGAACGGTCCGTTTCGTCAATCGGCGCGGCGGAGAATTTTTCGGACTGAAGGAACAGTGGCTCAGGGAACGCACTATCGGTGCTGTCCTAGGTGAACAGAACGCCCGGCTCGCCGCCACCATTGCCGAAGGCTTCCTGTCCGGCGAAGAACGGGAATGGCACGGCCTCACCCTGGAGGTCGCCGAGGGCCGACGGCTGGTTGACGTCCGCGCCCGGCGGGTGAGGGAGGGGGAGGTCGAGGTTGGCCATTTGCTGGTTATCGAGGACGTGTCCCTGCGGGAGGAAATGCGGCGGCGCCTCATGCTTTCGGAAAATGTCACGTCCGTCGGGCTGTTGGCGGCCGGAGTGGCGCACGAGGTCAACAATCCCCTAGAGGCGATGGAGAATTACCTCAATTATCTCGGGGAAACGGAGCCAGTTCCGGAAAGGCGGGAAATCATCGGCGAAGTGACCCGCGAGACCCACAACATCAAGGAAACGGTGCGACAATTGGTCGCGTTTTCCGGCCACCGCGATTCCGGCCGGGTGAAAACGGACATGGAACTGTTGGTCAAGCGCCTCTGTTCCCTCCTCCACTATCACGTAAAGGGGAAGGGAATAGCCTTCCAGTGCCGCTGGCCGACGGAGCGGGCGCTGGTGGTGGCGGCACCGAACGAGATGCGGCAAATGCTTCTGAATCTCATCCGTAACAGTATCGACGCCATGCCGGACGGCGGGACGATTACGATTGCCTTGACCGTGTCGAATGGGGAAACGGCACCGCCGCGCCTCAGTCTAAGCATCGACGACGAAGGTTGCGGCATCGATCCGGACAAGATGGCGGATATTTTTTTACCGTTCGTTTCTGGGAAGAAAGGTCGCGATAATCATCAAGGTTTGGGATTGTGGATTGTCTATACGATTGTGGAAAATTGCGGCGGCAGCATCGCGGTTGAAAACCGCCGCAGCGGCGGGTGCCGTTTCACCGTTTCGCTTCCCTGTCTGATAGAAACCGGGAGCGCTGCTACTCCCAAACTGCCGACCAGCGGTTCAAGCTTGGCCATGCCCTAACCGTGGTACAACTCCGCCGCCACTTCCTCGAGCCGTCCCGCCAATATTGCCGCCCGCAAATTCTCCATCAGCCGCAAGTAGAAGCGCACGTTATGGATAGTCACCCACACACTCGCCATCAATTCACCCAAAAGCGCCAAATGCCTGACATATGCCCGCGACACGCTACGGCAGGTCTCGCAGTCGCAACCGTCTTCGAGAGGACCGTCGTCTTCGGCGTAACGCGCGTTTTTCAGGTTGATGGGGCCTTCGCGGGTAAAGGCCTGGTAGTGCCGCGCGTGCCGGGTAGGCATCACGCAGTCGAACATGTCAACACCGGCCCTGACTGCGGCGATGATGTCCGCCGGCGTCCCCACGCCCATCAAGTAACGCGGTTTGTTGGCCGGCAGGAGCGGCGCCGTAAAGTCGACGATGCGGCGGATGTCGGAGGTGTCCTCGCCTACCGCCACGCCGCCGATGGCGTAACCGGGGAAGTCCAGGCTGGCCAGGTATTCGGCCGACTCCTTCCGCAAATCTTCGAACAGGGCGCCTTGGGCAATGCCGAACAGCGCTTGGCCGCCGGGGTTTGCGGCCCATTTTTCCTTGCAGCGTTTGGCCCAAGCGTGGGTGAGAAGCATGCTTGTGGCGATGTCGTCCCGGGGCGCTTTCGCCGGCGGACATTCGTCGAGGCACATCATGATGTCGGCGCCGATGTCCTGCTGAATCTCCACCGCCCGCTCCGGGGTAAGGAAAAGCTCCTTGCCGTCGATATGATTATTAAAGCGGACGCCCTCAGGCGTGACCGTGCGTTTTTTGGCCAAGGCAAATACCTGGAAGCCGCCGGAGTCGGTGAGGGTGGGCCCATTCCAGCCCATGAATTTGCTGAGCCCGCCGCGCTTCCTGACCTCCTCCGAACCGGGCCGGACGGCGAGGTGATAGGTGTTCGCCAGGACTACCTGGGTTCCAGCGTTATGCAATTGTTCAATGGTCATTCCCTTCACCGACGCGGCGGTTCCCACCACCATGAAGAAGGGGGATTTCACGGTGCCGTGGGGCGTTTCCAAAAGACCGGCGCGGGCGCGTCCGTCAGTGGCTTCGAGGTGGAAGTGCATATTGGTATGCCTTTTGGCGCTAATCCTGAAGTCGGGGATACGAAAGAACCGCAATGCGTCTACCGTGTTATTGTTATCGTGCTCAGTATGCTGTAGAATGCCGGTAAGGAGGGTTTAAGATATCAAACCACCATATTGTCCTCGCCGCCGCGCCCGGAAATAATCGCGTCCCCGGTCTCCTCGAGACGCCGGACAATGTCGACGATGCGCTGCTGCGCCTGCTCGACGTCCGACAGACGCACCGGTCCCATGAATTCCATGTTTTCCCGAATCTGCTCCGCCGCGCGGGTCGACATATTTTTGAAAATCTTCTCCTGCATCGCCTCCGATGCGGTTTTGAGGGCTGTCGACAATTCGTCGTTTTCCACTTCCCTGAGCATCGACTGAATGCCCTTGTCGTTGACGAGAATGATGTCCTCGAAGACAAACATCAGTTTGCGAATTTGTTCCACCATGTCCGGATCCGCTTCCTCGAGGTTTTCCAAAATCCCCTTCTCGGTGGTGCGGTCGCACAGGTTGAGCATTTCCGCCACCGACTGCACGCCGCCCGCCGATTCCAAGTCCTGGGTGACGATGGACGCCAACCGCGACTCCAGGCCCTGTTCCACCATGCGAATTGCCTCGGGGGTGGTCTGTTCCATGCGGGCGATACGTTTCACCACTTCCAGCTGTTTCTTCGGGGTCAGGCCGGCGAGGATTTCCGCCGCCTGCTTCGGCGACAGGTGGGCCATGATGAGGGAGATGGTCTGCGGGTGTTCGTCCTGAATATACATCAGGAGGTGCTCGGAATCGGCCTGCTTGAGGAAATGGAACGGCGCCTGCTGGATGGTGTTCTCGAGGGCGGCCAGGATCTTCGCCGCCTCCTCCGGCGAGAGACTCTTCTCGAGAAGCTGCCGCGCGTACTCGATGCCGCCTTGTTCCAGATACTTCGAGGCCAGGTGGGTTTGGTAAAATTCCCGCACCACCGCGTCCCGGACGTCGGAGGGGATCTGATCCTCGATACGGGCAATCTCCATGGACAAACGCTCGATCTCGTCCGAAGAGAGGTTCGCCATGATTTTGGCACTGGAGTCCATGTCCAGGGAAATCATCAATACCGCGGCCTTGCGGATGCCGGTTAGGCCTTCGGCTTTGGCGGCTTTAGCCATGGGTTATTCCTTTCGCATCCAGCGCTTTACCAAACCGGCGGCGCGTTTGGGATCTTCCAGCACCGCCGTCTGCACCTTGGACCTGAGCTTGTCCCACTCCTCGTCTTCCTGTTCCTCTTCGTCCTCGTCCTTCGTCTTCAGGGCGAGGGACATGGATTCCGGTTCGACGTATTCCTCGATTTCGGTGGGAATCGGCCGGGTGGCGTAACGGTAAATCAGATAGAAGGCCAACAGGAAGAACAGGAACGTGAAGATGGAGGTAATGTTCTGGGACAGCAGGCGCAACAACATGGCCGAGGCGGCTTCCCCTCCTTTGGGGGCAATGACCGGCGGGAGCCAAGCCACCTGGCTCACTTCGATTTTCTCGGGAATGTCGGCCAAGGCAATACCCGAGGCCTGGGCGATTTGCCGTTTCAGCTCCTCGATTTTCTCGGGGGGGAGCAGGGGGGTGGTTTCCCGGTCCCACATCGGCAAACGGGTGTCGGGGTCGATCAATAGCTGTCCCAATTCGTTCTTGGCCTGCACCAGTTTTCCCTCGTTGTCCCGCTTCAATTGGTACGGTAGGTGTATTATCGCCGAAACGGTGAGATTCTTAAGGGACGGCGCGAATTTGGTGGCTGTTTCCCTAATCGAATTCTGCATGGTCTTGGAGGCGTTCTTTTCGTCGTAGCGCTCTTCCTGGGTTTGCCAGTAATATGGCCCGAAGAGGTTTGCCGAACGCCGGGCGTTCGGTTCGACCCCAACTTCGGCGGCGGGTTTCTGGGTGGCCATCTTGCTGATCTTCTGTTGCGAGGAGGACTGCACTTCGCCGGGAAGAACCTCGCGCCACATCTGTTCGCGGTAGTCGAAGACTATCTCGTGTTTGGGGAACGCGTTCACATCGCCTTCATATTGGAAATTGGGGACATATTGGCGCATCAGGTTTTCCAGCCGGCGGCGGAGTTCCTCGTCCAGGGAGTATTCGTAATCCCATTTTTGCTTGGCCATGGCGGTGAGGCCGTTGTTAGTCGTGGTGTGGAACTTGTTCCCGAGCTGATCCGTCACCACCACATCCCTGGGGTCGAGACCGGATTTCGCGGCGGCTACGAGAGAAATGATCGTTTCGCTGGTACCTTCGGTGAGCGGTTTGTTTAGTTTCGTGCGGACACGAACGGCGGCGGTTTTCTTGTGGGCGAGGCCGAAGAGGCTGTTCCTGACATCGTCGGAATAAATGACCTGCGCTTCCTTGACCGGTTCGATGTTTTCGATAAGCCTGGCGACTTCGTTCGCCCGCGCCAGCCGCATCGATTCCTCCGACTTCATCCGGGTGTCCGAGAAGGACCACTTGTCCAGCATGTTCACGAAGCCGAATTCGTGGGCGTCCTTGAGAAGCCCTTCCTCGGCCAGGGCGATGATCGCGCTTTTCTCCTCGTCGACCTGCACGAGAATGCGCCGCGAATCGAAATCGTATTCGGCCGATTTTATGCCCTTCGTTTTCAAGCGTTCCAGAATATCGTTTACGTCCCCCGGTTCCACCTGCATCGGCAGGGGACGCCGGCCGATTTCCCCGGGAGTATGACCCATCCAGGCGGCAAATGATAACCAGATGGCCACGGTCAGGATTAGGAAAGTGACGGCGACGCGTTGGGTCACCGACATGTCGCGCAGCACCGATTGCGCGTCATGCCAGAGCTGGCGCAGAATCTTCATGGTTTACTCCCCCGAGTTGTAGTCCCTTATCCCCTTTGCCGCATTTGCCGCTCGACTCGACTTCGGCTGCGCCTAGCGTCCCCACGCGTTGGCGCCGCCGTTTGTTATTTACAATGCAAAATAAACAAAGCATCCCACGAACGGAATAAATCCGGCGCGGGCAAGGCGAAAGATGAAAATGAAAGATTTGCCGATTTTTTCACAGGTCGAATAAGTTATTTCCGAAAAAAGTTGAAAGGAGATGACAAAAAAAAGGCAATATTAAACTGCCGGGAAATTTTCCTTCTTGAACCCGGTGGCGGTGTACAGCCGGCACCGGGCTGAGGAAACCTATATTCACCCTTGGTTATTGTTGAAAACTACAGCCGCATCCGCAGTACTTCCTGGTAGGACTCGACCAGTTTGTTCCGCACGGACATCAGGGTATCGAAGGCTACGCCGGCTTTTTCCACGGCGGTCATCACTTTGGTGATGTCCTGTTCCTTGCCCATGGCCATGTCGGTGACGAGCTTACCAGCGTCCTGCTGCATGGTATTGACTTTATTGAGGTTGTCGAGGAGGTACTTCTTGAAGTCCTCGCCGTCGGTCGGCTGGGTGTGCTGCGGGGCTTTTGTGCCCTGGCTGCTGCCGATGCCTTCCAGTCTTCCGGTGATGGGATCGATAGGCATATCCCGTCCTCCTATGGGCTAGGGCGAATCTTGCGTCCGCCGGCGGCTCGGCTTGGAACGGCCGACCTCGCTTTATCTTCAGTATACTTATTTATTAGCGGTTCCGGGGGCATTTTCTTTACCAGAAAGCCAAGAATTCTCGGCTGTCCCTCCCCCGGATCGGCAAAGCCTATCGTTCCTCAACGATAAGGAAAAAGCCCCTTGCCTGCAAGTCAAATCTTCAAGCGATGATCCGGAGCGCCCCGCTGTGAATCTGTTTCGCCGTGTCCATGGAGGTCAGATTCGCTTCGAAAGCCCGGGAAGCCATCATCATGTCCACCATTTCCACCGGCACCTGGACATTCGGGTAAGCGACGTAGTCCTTCCACTTGCCTTCCTTGATGGCGTCCGGATGCCCGGGGTCGTACTTGTACATGAATTCGGTGTCGTAATCCTTGTCCACCCGCTCCACCCTGACACCCCAACGCCGCGAACCGGTGATTTCCGGCGCGCCTTCCTGGAAGAAAATCCGCCTTCTCCGGTAAGGTTCGCCGTCTTCGCCGCGGGTGGTGTTCACATTGGCCAGATTGTTGGCGTGGACGTTCATTCTCGCCCGCTCGGCTCTGAGCGCCGAAGCCGAAATATCGAACATCGTGAAGATACCGCCGACCAGCATGCTCATAGTCTTATCCCCAATAACCCAAGCTTCCCGAAGCTTCCCTAGCTGTTTGTTTTACCCCTGACCGGACGGAGGCTCTTCCCCAAGAGCGGTTCCGGGCGGTCTTGCTTCATTATTAGTTCAGAATCGCCAGTTCCGGGCGGTAGACCATTTCCCTGACCTGCTTCGCGCCGATGATTTCCCGGGCGGCGTCGGCGTAGGCGGCGACCTGTTCCAGGTTGCACTGTTGGGTGACGCCCTTCCGGCGGGCCATGGTCAGAATGCCCTGGAGTTCGCGGAGCATCTGTTCGACGCAGATGCGGGATTTGGCGCGTTCTTCCTTGGTCTGGAAATCGCTGGTGTCATTTTCGCAGTAGGTTTTGGCGTAGCGGTGAATCGCCCGGGCGTGGTTCAGGATGGACTTGCTGAGGGAGGCGACGTTGTTGTCGAGGGTGGCGTTCATGGTGGTTTCCTTTCCTACTGCGTTCCATTTTCCGTAAGTTCAAGAAGAATCTGAATTTTTTGTTTTTTAACCTACCCGGTCCCGAAGAGCTGCCCGAAGACCGTTGGTTTTGTTTTTGAAGAGCTGTTGCAGGGCTTCCATGTAGGCCGAGTTTTTCGCCAGGTCGGCCATTTCCTTTTCGATTACCACGTTGTTTTCGTCGTGACGCTCGGGGCCGAATTCCATTCCCTCGAAATTGTAGGCCTGGGGAAGATGGTTCCGGTAGAACCTGATTCCCGGCTTAGAATTGGGGCTGAACTCGTTCCAATGCTGTTCGTAACGTTCCTGCAGGGCGTCTTGCATCGCTTTGTGGAAGGAGGCTTCCGGCAATCTTTTCCGCTTGTAGTAGGGCGTTTCCACATTGGCGATGTTGTTCATGATGTTCACGTGGCGCTGATAGGCGAAAGTCATGGCTGCTTCGAGGACCGGGACCGATTCGCGCTGGATAAGGCCTTCGACCCAAACTGCCGCCATGGTGTTTTCCTTTCCTAACCTCGGTGGTCTTCGTTTTAGCGTTCTTTTGTGCCACTTTGTTTTAACACTAGAAAATAATGCAATGGCTTTGCCAGAATAGGTGAAAGTTTTGTAATAATTTTTAACACCATTAAAAACAATCAGTTATGCGGATTGGCAAAATGACTGGCGCTGTCCCAACAATAAACCGGCGGCCGATAATTCGGCAGCCGGCGGAAAATTCCGGTGAAAAATGCCGGATAAGTTGAAAGGGGACAAATTGCCTTTTGCCAAAGCATATTGCTTTAGTGATTGGGGTAGGTTATTCTGATATGGGAATGAGTTTGGCGAAGGAGGGGGCATGAAAAAACGCGTATATATTGAAACGTCGGTGATCAGTTATTTGGTTGCCCGCGATAGCCGCGATGTGGTATCACTCGCCAAACAGCAGTTGACTCGTGATTGGTGGAAGAATGAAAGTCAGCACTATGAATTATTTGTTTCCCAGTGGGTAGTGGATGAGATCAAGAGGGGTGACTCAGAAGCGAGTCGGTTGCGTATGGTTGTTGTAGAAGATATGATATCCCTACAATTGACACGTATTATTATCGATTTGGCTCATGCCCTTCTCCGTTCGAAGATTATTCCTAGTTCAGCCGAGTTGGATGCCTTCCATGTAGCCACGGCGGCAGTGAACGAAATGGATTACTTGTTGACTTGGAATTGTAAGCATATCAATAATGCCCGTACGTTAGGTCGTATGGCCGAAGTGATTACTCAATCCGGATACAATCCCCCGGCGATCAGTACCCCTGAATCTTTATGGAGGTGATAGGAATATGGAAAAATTCAAATTCAATGAACCAGAAGGCGACGACCCTGTAGAGTTTCTTCACCGCTATCGGAAAGCCTTGTCCAAACACTTCAACGGCGACCTGAGCAAAATTTTCGAATATATCAGCAACACTCCTTTGCTCCCCGGACAAAAATTCGCCGACTCAGCTGAGTGGATAAAACCTACCAAAGTGAAGCGAAAAACTCCCGCCAAACCACGAAAGAAAACTTCTGTCGCTAAATAATAGCTACCGTCCAATGATTGCCTAAAGCAAAACCTCAAAAACAGGACCCCGACCTTGGTCGGGGTCCAGCGTTGCGGAATTGGCGCCTGCTTGTAAATTTTGAGGGCTTGCGCGTCCCTCGTGTGCGCCTCTCCGCTAAGTAGGCAGTCGGGTCAATGCGGTAATTTTCCAAAAAAAAGCGTGATGAAGGCGGAACATCCAAGGAAAAGCCACGTCCCAAATCAGCGACGGCTCTTTCCGCGTTCTATTCCGCCCCGCTTTCCAATCGTCCACTGTTCCAGCTTCCGTATTCCGCCCGCCTGTCGGCCACACGGCCATACGGGGGACATCGGAAAGTGATCCTGGAACCACCGGGACCATCGCGGGGAAAGTCCGCCGTCACACCCACACCGCCCAAACGATTGATCCCGCTTTCGGCTCAAAAATACCGTCACCCTCCCTCCCGTGTGGGGCGAATGACCGTATACCCCGAGCCTTCACAGATCAACCGCTCTTCGCCGCCGATTGTTCGTGCCAGGCATCCCGAACCGGCGCCGCTCGGCCGAACCGGATTCGAAGCGCACGCATCACTCCGACCCATCCGACCGCTATAAAACCGCCCTCATATCGCCGCTTACCAGCGGCCCAGCGAATAATCCACGTCCAAGTTGCGGTATTCCCGTTCGTAATCCCTTTCCCGCGCCGCCTGGCGTTGGTCGAGGTCGTTCAGGTTTTTCTGCAGACGCAGATACTCATCAGAGGCACGGTTATAATTCAACATCCTTTCCTGCAAATCATTTCGATAGGCCTGGTATGTGTCCCAATCGTCCATCCGGCGGAGGTCCAGGCGGCTCCGGTCGGACAGGTACTGATCGTCCGCGAAAGTTTTCTCCGACAATTCCGCGTCGGGAAGGCGGTAAAAGGGCGCGTCGACCCGTTTCTGCCGCCACTCCGGGTCCACTTCGCGCACCAGGTTTTCCTGGTCGCCGATACGATTCTTGAGTTCCTTATCGAATTCCTGCCAGCGTTCGTTGAGGAGGCGGTTCAGCTCCTTCACTTGATCGTTGAATGTCTCCGAATCGCGCAGGAAATCCCTTTCACGATGAAAATCGCGTTCCAAAAAAGGCGATGAATTGGGCGCTTCCTCTTCCAATAGCGGGGTCAACCCCTCTGGTTCTCCCGCCAATTCCGCTTCTTCTTGAGGATTACCGGTTTTTTTCGGGGATGTTTCAGTTACCGGAACAGTGGGGAGTGGCGAATAAACCCACCTGGGAGCGTTTGGGTCGAAGGTGGATTTTATTTCGGGGATTAAGGGAATTTCCGGCTTCGCCTCGGCAATGCTGCCCGGTCTTTCCCTTGGACCGGTATCGGCGGCGGAGAGGAACGGAGTTGCGGCAATAAATATTAAAAGGACCAAGAATAGTTGCTTATGGCGACGAAGCGGGGATTGGGAAAGGGAAAGGTAAGGTATAACCCTGTAAATTGGGGTGAATTTGAACATAGGCCTCCTCCACGGCAATGAATTTATAAACGTCAAGCGTGACGGTATGAGGTTTCTTTCTCTATTTAGCATCTATCGTTCGCGCGAATTTATCAGTCTCAAAAAGTGTGTTTTTTGTCGATTTTCTTTGGATATTTTGTCTGTGGCTACCGATGCTATTGCAGTAATATCGATTATTTCTACAAATTTTCTGGGAGTGGAAAAATTTATTGCCGGGATTGTATCAAATGATTTTGCATGCCTGGCGATAGTTATGAAAGACAGAGTTAAACACTCTGGTTTATTTTGATCCGTTAAGGAAATATAGGAGGAATACACATGTCTACTCGATTACTGGCCGTCCTGGCAGTCTTGACGCTTTTGGTTATGGGGACCACCCAACAACTTAGGGCGGGCGAGCCGTTGACCAGGGAAGATTTTCT
>JAVBQR010000203.1:0-32948 GCA_031548865.1 Planctomycetota bacterium | reverse complement strand
CCAGGAGAAATCGGCGTCGGCCGACTCGGGGGCGATGGCCGTAAGATAAGAGCGGAGCGGATCCGCCGGGAAGTTTTCCAGATATTCGTCGACCCAGACCGCGTAATCGCGGGAGGTCGAGATTTTATCTCCTTCCAGGTTGAGAAATTCGTTCACCACCACCGCGTCGGCGGCGCGGTAATCGCCGTGGGCGAAAAGCATGCCGGGGAAAATCACCGCGTGGAAAACGGTGTTGTCCTTGCCGATGAAATGCACCAGACCCGTTTCCCCGCTTTGCCAGAAATCCTGCCAGCCGGTCGGGTTCCCTTGGCTTTCAAAGTATTCCTGGCTGAAGGTCACATACCCCAAGGGCGCGTCGAACCAGACATACAGCACCTTCCCTTCGGCGCCGGGCAGGGGCACGGGAATGCCCCAGTCCAAATCGCGGGTGATGCAGCGCTCCTTCAGGCCCTGATCGAGAAGGCCGTAGGAGAACCGTTTCACCGATTCGCGCCATTCCGGATGCGAGTCGAGGTAATCCCTGAGCGTTTGAGTGAAGGAGTCGAGGCGGAAGTACCAGTGATCGGTGGAGCGGACTTCGATGTGGCCGCGGCTTTCGCGGCCGAGGGTTTTACAAACCATGCACTCGGGGTCGACGAGCTTGGTGGCGTCGATGGGACGGCCGCATTTTTCGCACTGGTCGCCGCGGGCGCCTGAAGCGCGACAGTCGGAATAATGGCAGGTGCCCTCGATGTAACGGTCGGGGAGGAAACGCTGGCAAACCGTGCAGTAGACCTGTTCCGAGGTTTTCTTGACGATATGGCCGCGTTCGTAGAGGCGGAGAAAGAAGTCCTGGGCGATTTTCTCGTGTTTCGGAGTGTGGGTGCGGCTGTAGATGGAGAAGTCGATGCCGAGGCCCTGGAAGGCGTTTTTTATGGAGGCGTGGTAGCGGTCGACGATGTTTTGCGGGGAAAGGTGTTCCTTCATGGCGCTGAAGGTGATGGGGGCGCCGTTTTCGTCGGAGCCGCAGATGAAATGCGCTTCACGGCCGGCCAGGCGGAGAAAGCGGACGGCGATGTCGGCGGGGAGGTAAGCGCCGGCGACGTGGCCGATGTGCAGCCTGCCGTTGGCGTACGGGAGGGCGGCGGTGACGAGAACGCGCGACTTGTTTTTTAGTTCCACTGAAACACTCCTTCTTCTTCCAACTCCCGTTTAAGCTTCTACGGATACGGTTCCAGGCGGGCGGATCGGAGCCGAACCGGCCTGATGACGCCTGAAATCAGTTTGAATTCTACCATATTCTGCTATGATGTGACAAGTCCCACTACGCCACTTTTGCGGAACCGCTTTCGCTAAAGCGGTAAAAGTCGAGTGGAATGTCTACGCCGAATCACAGGGGCTGAAGGCGGATTCGCACCATTGTGCGCCGCAATCCTTCTCGCACCTCACCCCGGGGGAAAACCATGGCGGAATTTGCGGAAGAGGCTAAAAACCTGATCTGGGACGCCGTCCACCAACTGCCGGCGACGGAAGTTCGGGTCTTCGCCCACCCGAACGCGAGTGCCAGGACAGTGTCGGGGATTGACGCCCTCTTGACCACGCCGGAGGTTTTAAGCGAATTTTTCCGCCGCCGGGCCTTGGCCAATCGGGAGTTCGGGCCGCTGTCGGCGCGGGAGGCTTATATCCGCTCACTCACGCCAGCGGAATTGGCGGATTTGGTATGGCGGCAACTGTTCCTCGACCACGCGCCCTTGAGCGAACCGCTGCGCATCGTCCTGACCACCATGGGCATGTTCGGGCTGGACGTCGCGAGCGGCGATCTTCGGGTTTTGCGGGATCAGTACGATCAAATACCCGCTGCGGAAAAGATCGATCGGATACTCGCCCTGGCCAATCTTGACCTCGCCCTCTACGCCGCCGACTGTTGGCCTGACGACCCCAATCACGGCGGAGGTGCCGGCAGTTTATCTACGGCTACTATCCCACCCGTGGCACAACACGGCCATTTCAAACCGGTCCTTTACCTGAGCCGGCTGTTTTCCGATTGGAAGGAGGGGGCGCGGCGACTGAGGCTGCGGGGGTTCGGGTTGAAGGCGAAGGTTGACCAGTTCGCGCCGCTTGAGTTCCGGCGTTTTCTCGGCGGCGAGGCGTCACGTCTGGCGCCGCTGGCCGTCGGCCTCGACTGGCCGGCCGGGGGGGCGCATCCGGACGACGACTGCGTCGGGAAGCTGGTCCGCGAAGCGGTATTGCCGTTCTGCCGCGAGCGGGATTTACCCTTTTTCCTGGAAACGGGCGAGGAGCGGATCGACCGGCTGGAAAGCTTGTGGCAGGAACATCCTGAGGTGCGCTTCCTCCTCTTCCCCGGCCGCGAGGACCAGTTCGCGCCGGCGATCATCGCGGCGGCGGCGGCACGGAACGTCATGCTGGCCGGACCGGACCAGCCGTTGTCGTTCCCCCGGATCATGGACGGTTTTCACGGCTTGCGACTGGAGGGATTGGGGAGCGCCTTCCACGCCTTCCATTCCTCGGCCGGGGCGGTCGAGGAGCTGGTGGGCTGCTGGGCGCATGGGCGCTGGACGCTGGGGAAGGCGTTACTGCGGCATTACTCGGAACTCTACCGGACCGGCTGGCGGTTCACCGAGGAGTCGGTACGCCGCGAAGTGGGGTTGCTGCTGGGGGGGAATGTGCGGCGGTTTATTGGGATGGAGAGATGAGGATAATTTTGTGACAACTGGACTTTTGCAAAATCACCATTCAAACCGCCGAATGGCGATTTTGTAAAATCAAAAACCCTTGAAATCCGGGTAAAAACGATTTTTGCAAAGTGGCGATTGGCGGTTAAATCGCCACTTTGCAAAAGTTCAGTAACAACCAAAAAATTATCAGGTAACATCCTTTCCTTGCCTGCGTTTCGAAAAATCGCCCAACGAATCGCATTCTGTCGCCAAATCAAATAACTGTTTAAGCCGGTCAATATCTTGTTCCGCCAGAATGGCTTTGCGCAAAGCCGGCGAAACCGAACCAAAACGTTTCATCAAATAATCGCAAATACTCTCCGCGCGGCCTCTGGCCTCGCCTCTAGCCTCACCTCTGGCCTCACCTTCCTTCCGCAATTTTTCCGCACTGGACATCGCCATTTCACGAGCCTCCGATCTATCGGTAAATCTGCCAAATATTTTTTCGAGGAAATCCATTTCGGTCGGAAAACGGTAACGTTCCATGACATAAATCAACAGCGTTTTCACCCAATCCCGAACCCGACCGTCCCCCTTGGCCTCCTCCATCATGTCGACCACCGCGTCAAGCTCCTCCTTCATGGATCCCAGAGGAACCGCACGCAACGTGGTGAGAAAAGCGCGGAGAACCGGCGGACCGATGATTTGCCCCGAGGTCATTGCCGGCAAATCCACCAAATGCAAGGGGAACTGCAACAACCCTGCCGGCGCCGGCATTCCCCGTACCACTGGCGGGCGTTCAATCAAATCCGCCATTGACGGAAAATTCCGCCACGGCTTTATTCCATTATACAGGACGATGGCTACGGGATAAGGGAAATATGCACCGCCGGAGCCGCTTTTTTTCCCTTTGTTTTCTCGCAAGAGGCTCTCGAATTTTTTCGTGAAGTATTGCAATAATCGGAAGGCCATCAGCGGATCCGGCGACGACTGGTGCTCAAGGAAAATATGGACTTCGCTCCTCCGGGGGCTGTTATTGAAGGTGGTGGAATAACAGAGGTCGCTCAAGTAGGCGGACAGCTCCTGGTCGACCGAGTCCGTCGACTCCAGGACGAGGCCGTCGAGGTCGAGCAGACCCCATAAACTCTCCGGGGTATAATTGCGAATCAGTCCTGCGGCAACATCGGTCGCGGAAAGGAAATGTTTCGTGAACATGTCGTGCAGGTGGGCGCCGCTTTTCTTGCGCATGGCCGCTCCGGTATAAATGAGCCGGCAAAGCGTATGCTCGCCGGCCCGAATTATTCCTTCCACTTAAGGAGGTGATTCCAAAAGCTGAATTTACATCACCATCCCGCCGCAAACATTGATGGTCTGTCCGGTAATATAACGCGCCGCGTTCGAGGCGAGAAACGCCACCGCGTCGGCCACGTCTTCCGGCGTGCCCAGTTCCCCAAGCGGGATAAGCGCCTGCATGCGGTCCCGCTGCTCCTGGGTGAGCTTGTCGGTCATGGCGGTGCGGATATAGCCCGGCGCCACCGCGTTCACCCTGACGCCCCGCGAGGCGAATTCCTTCGCCGAGGTTTTCGTCAAACCGATCACCCCCGCTTTCGAAGCGGAATAGTTCGCCTGCCCCGCATTCCCCATCACCCCCACGACCGAGGCGATATTAACTATCGACCCGCCCCGAGCCTTCAACATCACCCTGCCGACCGACTTGGTGCACTGCCACACCCCCTTCAGGTTAATCGCCAGCACCTGATCCCAATCCTCTTCCTTCATGCGGATGATCAAACCGTCCCGGGTAATCCCGGCGTTGTTGATGAGAATGTCCAAACTCCCCGCCTCCGCCAGCGCCGCTTCCGTCGCCGCTTCCACGGAAGCCTCCTTCGTCACATCCACCGCCCGGCCGGCCGCCTTGACCTGGTGCTCCTTCGCAATCCGGTCCGCCGTCGCCTTGGCCTGCTCCTCAAGGACATCCCAAATAATGACGTTCGCCCCCATTCGCGCCAAAACCACGGCAATCGACTCGCCAATCCCCCGGGCGCCGCCGGTGATAATCGCATTTTTACCTTGCATATGCTCTTCTCCTAAGATCTGTTTTAAAAAGCCAACGCGAAATCAAAGTATGGATTACAATATACCGCGCCCGGTGGCGATCCGGGCGCGGCTGGTTTATACTCATGCTGGATTTGCGGAAGCGGTTACCGCAAGTCCAGCGTTGAATCAATCCGGCAAGGCTTCGATATCCGCCAAGGTGTTCACACTCACCACCGTCGCCTCCGGCGCAATCCGTTTCATCAAGCCCGCGCAAACCTTGCCCGGCCCCACTTCGTAAAAATACTGATCGCCTTGGCCAACAATCAGGCGGCAAGCCTGTTCCCAACGCACCGGCTCCACCACCTGCCTGGCCAGCGATTCACGAATCGACTCGGGGTCGGTCAACACCTGGGCGTCGGCATTGCTGACAAACTTCGCCATCGGGTTCCTCATGGAAATTTCCCCCAAGGCCAATTCCAACCCCTTGCGGGCCCGATCCATAAACGGCGAATGGAAGGCCGCCGACACGTTAAGCGGAATCACCCGCCGCGCCCCGGCAACCTTAAGCAGCTCGCCCGCCTTTTCCAAGGCCGCCTTGGCCCCGGAAATAGCCACCTGTCCCGGGCAATTATAAGTCGCCGGCACCACCAAGCCGATCCCGGAAGCGGTCACCTTGGCGCAAATTTCCTCAATCGCCGCCGATTCGAGGCCGATGACCGAAGTCATCCCGGTTTCCTGACCGCGGCCCGACTCTTCCATCAATTCGCCGCGCTTCCTGACCAAGCGCACCGCATCGGCGAAATCTATACTCTCCAAAGCCGTCAGCGCCGTGTACTCGCCCAGGGACAAGCCTGCCGCGCCCAGCATTTTGAATTGTTTCCGTTCACGCAAAGTGTCCAACAGCGCCAAACTGGCCACCAGCAAGGCGGGCTGGCAGTTTTCCGTCCTCGCCAGGACCTCGGGAGTGGAATTGAAAGTCAAATCGGCCAAATCGAAGCCAAGAATTTCGCTCGCCTCTTCGAACAACGCCACCGCGTGTCCGCCGGCTTCGTAAGCATCCTTAGCCATGCCCACGATTTGCGCGCCTTGGCCCGGAAATAGGAGAAAACCTTTCAGCATGTTTATTTTCCAGGGTAAAAGCGGCTGAGTTCACGGGATCGTTAGCGGATTTAGGGAAAATATCCGCCAACCGCCAGTCCGCCCCGTGCGCCCAGAGCTTGGGAAAAAAAGGAAATCGAGCGGCGGTTTTGCTCGATTTTCTTTAAAAGTCCACTCTACCATGACCAACCTGCGTCAGTTTTATCCGTATGACGACCATATTGAAAGACAAAAATATTATTATTGGCGTTTTTGGGAAAAAATTTTGCGAAGGGTGGTCCTCGATAAAGACAGAAAAGAGAAGGGAGCGGACGGCGGAACGCCATCTCCGAGTGGAGGATGAATGGCAGGGTTGAAGGTTAGGCGGCCACTGCTTTTCATGATCCATAAAAAAACACGGAACCGAAATTCGGTTCCGTGTCATTGATATCACCTGATTACCCTATGCTGTTTGTTAATCGCTTAGAGGCCAGCGCAGGGGTTGCAGACAGCCGGAGCTACCGCGACCGGAGCCGGGGCAACAGCGACGGGGGCCGGCGGGGGAGCATAAGCAACAACCGGGGCCGGGGCGTAGGTCACGGTCGGGGTAGCGACCATGACGGGGGCGGGCTCGGCAACAACCACCGGGGCGGGAGCAACAACTGCGGCAGCGCAGGGCGCGCAGTCATCTGCCGGGGCGGCACAGTTACCGGTCGCGCAGGAACACCCTGCTGCAACCAAAAGGCTGGCGGCGAACGCCATAGCCAACAAAATACGCATCTCCATCTCCTTTTTCCACACAACTTGTTAAAAGCCCCACGTGGGGCAGGCAATTGTCGGAACTCCTCCTCCCGGGATCACTCCCGGGCCCTTCCCAATAGTTATCGCCTATAATAATAACTTTTAACTCCGGCTTCAAGACATAATTTGAAAAAATCTGCAGCAACCCGTATTTTTACCAGCCGCCGCAACATAAAACGTACGCCCAAACCCCTGCCAGATCAAGACAAATCAATACTTTGCCGAATTGGAAGGATCTGCGGAAAAAAACGACAGCAGAAACTTCGCCTATATCGCCTTTCCCGAAGTTTCCGCGTCCGTTTCCGTGGTAATCGCCTTGAGCCGCACCGACTGCCGCATCCGTTCGATATGTTCGCGAATCTGTTTGTTAACCTGCATCGCCACACTTTCACGGGCAGTGCGTAAGGCCGAAGCCACCGCCGGCGCTTTCGAACGGCCATGGCCGATTAAGCACACCCCGTTCACCCCCAATAACGGCGCCCCGCCGTAAGCCGCGTAATCGAGACGTTTCTTCACCTTAAACATCTGCCCTTGCAACAACAACGCGGCAATCTTCGTATACCAAGTCGCCAGCATCGCGTCCTTGATCCACATCGACATCGTCGAGGCCAGCGTCTCCGACGCCTTCAAAACCGCATTGCCGATAAAACCGTCGCAGACCACCACGTCGCAATCGCCGGAGAAGATATCCCCGCCTTCCACGTTACCAATAAAATTAATCGGCGCCTGTTCCAGGAGTTCAAACGCCTCCCGAAGGCCCTCGTTCCCCTTGCCGCGCTCCTCACCCACGTTCAGGAGTCCCACCCGCGGCTGGGTGAGGCCCAGCACCTTGTTGCTGTAAATCGAGGCCATGATGCCGTAATTGACCAAATGCGACGGCTTGCAGGCGGTGTTCGCCCCCATGTCGATGACCACGCAGGGGCGCTTGTGGTTGCGGGTCGGCATGGCGATGGCGATCCCCGGGCGGCGCACGCCCGGGATAAGTTTCAGACCGATCGTCGCCGCCCCCACCGCCGCCGCGGTGTTTCCCAGGGCGACCATGGCGTCGACGCGGCCTTCCTTCAATTCCGTGACCAGGCGCATGATGGAACTGTCGCGCTTTTCCCTGAGATCCGCGACCTTGTCCTCCATCTCCATGACCTGGCTGGCATGGACCAATTCGAGGCGATGCGACAGGCCGATACCCTGTTCAATCATGGCTTGGCTGACGCGATCCCGGTCGCCGACCATGACCACGGTGGTTTCCTGGTCTTCGCTCAAAAACTGTTTTATGCCCTGCACGATAGGGATGGGACCGTTGTCGTTTCCCATCGCGTCGATGGCGCTACGCATCATATTCAGCTGCCCATCTTAATTTTTTCGACGTTCCGGTAATAGCCGCAATTATCGCAAACGCGATGGGGGAGCTTTTCGTGGTTGCAACGCGGGCAGGTATAGAAGCCGACGCCGGGCAGGGCATCGTGGGCGCGGCGGGAACGTTTTTTCTGCTTCGAGGTTTTATGACGCGGGACGGCCATGGCGAACTCCTTCGGGAACCGATATCGACGGCGCGGCTTCGCCCGTGATATCTCTGCAAAAAAATAAACCCGCGCCGGGGGCGGGGTGTCGATTGTCCTGGCCGAAGCCAAATCGGCGGATGACAAACGGAAAAATTATCCATCCGGCCAGTACGGTTGTCAAGGAAAATGTCCGGGGATTTTGGGCGAAGTTGATCGTCGGCTTTCAAGGAAAAGCGAACAGGCCGCCGTCCGCTTTTCCTTGAGAGTCGAGGGAAACAGGAAACGGTCATTAAAAAACATGCCGCCATCCCAAACGGAATGGCGGCGCTGTTTCAGCTAAATGCCTTCATTGTGGATTCACCGCTAATTCTTCCGCTTCTGCGGCCCTTCCTTGGCGGCGAATTTGGAAATCATCCGGGTCGATCGCGGGCTCACCTCGGCGGATTCCGCCGTCACCTTCGGACCGGAAAGCTTCGACAAACCGGACAGCGCCGACAATCCCGCCGGCTTGAACCCGGGGATCATGCCCCCGCCGCCCGCGGATCTCTTCAGCAAATCGCCCAAGCCGCCCACCGAACTCTCGTCCGGCGCCGGTTCCTGAACGGCGGCGACGTTTTCGGCCTGGATGGCGTCGTAGATTTCCTTGCG
The DNA here is from genome assembly GCA_031548865.1 of Planctomycetota bacterium. Taxonomy (GTDB): domain Bacteria; phylum Planctomycetota; class SZUA-567; order SZUA-567; family SZUA-567; genus JAJBSZ01. The sequence goes on along the minus strand of JAVBQR010000203.1, from coordinate 24,232 downwards.
GTGGACCGAGACGCTCCGGGGCGCGGTGATGCCCAGACGCACCGTATCGCCGCGGACGTCCACCACGGTGATCTCGACCGAATCGCCAATCATTATCGTCTCGTCCTTGCGACGACTAAGCACCAGCATTGGACGCCTCCTCGCTCGAAGCGCTTATGCTTTCGGCCGTTTTACCGCCGGCCGGCTTCGCATCCTGGGGGGAATTGGCGTCCTTGAAGAGGCGGTAGCGGGTCGTATATTGGGGATTGACCACGACAATCTGCATCCCGAGCCGGGTTTCCGCATTCATGACCAAAGGACCGAGCAAATTCGCCGTCGCCTCCATCGGATCCTTGGGAATGACCAGAATCAGGCAAACCACCGCGTCCTCCGGCTTGTCAAGCTTGAGAACCGTCCGCTCCTTTTCGCCAAGGAGGATCTGGTAATTCGGCACAATCGCGCTCGCTTCGCAAATGACGAAAGCCAGTTCCGGGCGGTCGCAGGACTGGAGCCACTTGAAGAGCCCGTCGTCGGAACATTCGAACATGACGAATCGCGTGGCGTCCCGGAAACCTATGACGCCTTCCGGAAAAATCAGGAGCGCCTCGTCCGGCACTTCCTTGTCTCCGAAACGGCTGGTCTTGACAATCATTTAACGAATCTCCTTGGAAGCGCCAATGTGACTTCCACCACGGTTCCGCCCGAAATCCCGACGCAATTATCACGGCCGGCCGGTCCCTACCGGGAAATATAATGGATCGCGAACGTTTTATCGACATTATTCCGGAATTTCTGGCGGGAAATTTGTCTTTGCCCTGATATCGCCTTGCGGATATGATGTTACGCAACGTTGGATCCGCGGGAACCGCACCCGCAATTCCAGCATGTATAGCCGGTTGCGACGTTTGTGATTCCACCCCACGTTTATCCCGAGCTCTTTTCGAACAATGCGTAACCCTAAACTCATGCCCCTTTTACGGAGGCGGTTCCCGCAAAAGGGGCATGCGCAGATTCCTCCCCGAAAGGAGATGCCATGCGCCTTGCCGTCACTTCCACCGGGAACGCCGGAGTTATGCTCGCAAACCGCGCCGGAACCATATATATCGACTCCTTTTTCCACCCCATACCCGACGTCGGCGGCCGGCCCCAATTGCAAGGCAAGGATGCGCAAAAGGCCGACCTCATCCTCGTCACCCACAACCATTACGACCACCTGCACCCCGAGGAAACCCGGGACGCCGCCCTGACCTCCGGCGCCGTCGTCGCCGGCCCGGCCAAGGTTATCCGGGTCCTGGCCAAATACCTCCCCCCGCATAAACTTGTCGAGCTCGAACCTGAGGAACGGCAAACCCCGCCGGCCCAGCGCCAAAACCATTTTGGAAAAATTTCCGTCACCACCTACCGCACCTATCACGCCCAGGGACACAACAGCTACCTGATCGAAATGGACGGCGTGCGCATTCTCCACGACGCCGACAACGAACATCTCGAACCCTACAACATAGCTGCCCTCGGCGCCATCGATCTCCTTCTCCTCTGCCCTTGGGCCGATTCCGGGGCAGGCGACTTTATCCGCCGCCTCAAGCCGAAACATTGGCTCCTGATCCATATGACCGAAGAGGAAATCGTCAGCCATCACCACGGCGCCTTTCTCCCCGGTCTGGTGGATCCGGTGCCGGAAGGGGTGGTGGCCCTGCGCGGCGGCGACGTGATGGAGATTTGACCTCATGGCCGAATTGACCGAGAACCTCATCCGGCTGAAAGGGGTGGCGGGCGTCGGCAACAGCATCGCCTGGCGCCTGCTACGCGAGTTCGGTGATTCCGAGCGGATCTTTGCCGCCAGCGCCAAGGCATTGACCGCCGTGCGGGGCATTTCCGAGGCCCTGGCCGGGCGCATCCTCGCCGCGGGGGACAGCGACCCCAGAACCGAAATCGAAAAAGCCATCGAAGCCGGCATAACCATCATGCCCTACGACGACGCCGAATACCCCAAACCCCTCACTTACATTCCGGATCCGCCGATCCTCCTCTACGTGCGCGGCAGACTTCAGGAGCAGGACCAGGTGGCGGTCGGGATCGTCGGCACCCGGGCCGCCAGCCCCTACGGCCGCGACACCGCCACCGGCATGGCCTCGGATTTGGCGCGGGGCGGCTATACCATCGTCAGCGGCCTGGCTCTCGGCGTCGACACCTTCGCCCACATCGGCGCCATGAACGCCGGCGGACGCACCATCGGCGTCCTGGGCTGCGGCTTCGACCACATGTACCCCCAGCAAAACCGCGACCTGGCCCTGGAAATGACCCGCACCGGCGCAGTGCTCACCGAATTCTCTATGGCGACTCCGCCGACCCGCGAAACCTTCCCCATGCGTAACCGCATCATCGCCGGTTTGAGCCTGGGCCTGGTGGTTATCGAAGCTCCGCTTCGCTCCGGCGCCCTCATCACCGCCCGGCTGGCGAACGATTTCGGCCGCACCGTCTTCGCCGTCCCCGGCCGGGTCGGGGATGTGCGATCGGAGGGCTGCAACAAGCTGATTCGCGACGGAGCGGTGATGGTCACCTCGGTGGACGACATCGTCAAGGAACTGAACCCGACCCTCCGGGATCGGAAACCGTCGGAAAATGCCCCGCCGGCACGGTTGCCGGGCTTCGGAGTGCCGGCGGCGAAAACCACCCCGGCCGCCGCGACCAAGCCGAGAACCCCCGCCCCGCCGCCGCCGCCGGCAACCGTCTCGCGGAACGACCGTTTTCCCGGACGGGATCGGCTTCCCGCCGGCAACGCCGCTCCAGCCGCGGCCGAACCTCCCAAGCCGCAACCGGCCCTCTCCGACGACGAACGGCAGGTTATGGCGGCGCTCATCAGCGATTGGCAGGGGATTGACGACATCATCGAGGCGGTCAATCTGCCGGCCGGGAAAGTCACGGCGCTTCTCGCCAAACTGCGTCTGAAGAGGCTGGTGGAACAGGGGGCGGGGCAGACCTATCGGCTGAGGTGACAAGCGGAAATTCCGAGTGGGATGGAAACAATTTGAAACGCGAGAATTACGGAGCCCCGGTTGAACCCTGTGAAAACCAATGCCGCCCGCATCCTCGATCGCGCCGGCATTCCTTACGACCTGGTCGGGTACGAGGTGGACGACGCAGTGAAAGACGCCATGCTCTGGACCGCCATCCTCATCTCCCTGAAAACCGCCGCCGCCGCCATGGCCGCCACCGCCATTCTCGGCCTCTTCGCCGCCAAATGGATTTCCTGCATCAGGAACCGGGCGCTCCAGAATTTCCTCGACACCCTGCTCACCCTGCCCCTGGTCCTGCCGCCGACCGTCATCGGCTTCCTGCTCTTGCTGACCTTCGGCGCGAACCGTCCGGTCGGGAGATTTTTCCTGGAGCACTTCGACTTCCGCATCGCCTTCTCATGGACCGCCACCGTCATCGCCGCCACCGTCGTGGCGTTTCCCCTGATGTACCGCGCCAGCCGCGGCGCTTTGGAGCAGGTCCCCCGGGAACTGGCCCAAGCCGCGGCGACGCTGGGCATCCCCGAGCGGAAAATTTTCTGGCGAATAATTCTCCCCAATGCCCTCCCGGGCGTCGCCGCCGGCTGCATTCTCGCCTTCGCCCGCGGCATGGGCGAATTCGGCGCCACCGCCATGCTGGCCGGGAACATCGCCGGCGTCACCCGCACCCTCCCGCTCGCCGTCTACTCCGCCACCGCCTCCGGCGACATGGACGCCGCCTTCAACACCGTGCTCGCCATCGTGGTTTTGTCCTTCCTGATTGTCGCGGCGATGAACCGGCTCCTGAGCCTGGACAACGAAAGGCGGCGCTGACATGCCTCTCGCCGCGCGAATTGTCAAACAGCCGGGCAAGTCATTCCGCCTCGAGGTCGCCTTCGCAACCGGTCCCGGACTCCTCGGCATTCTCGGCCCTTCGGGGAGCGGCAAAAGCATGATCCTTAAATGCCTCGCCGGCGTCGAAGAGCCTGACGCCGGCCGCATCAGCCTCGACGGCGCAGTCCTTTTCGACCGTGAAGGGCGGATTAATAAACCGCCGCAACAGCGCCGCGTCGGCTACCTGTTCCAGAACTACGCCCTCTTCCCCAACCTCAGCATCGAGGAAAATATCGCCATCGCCACCGGAAAACGCCTCCGCGAAGTCCGCCCCGAAATCGACCAGCTTCTCGCCCGCTTCCGCCTGCACGGCCTGGAAAAGCGTTACCCCAAACAGCTCTCCGGCGGCCAGCAGCAACGCGCCGCCCTGGCCCGCCTCCTCGCCAGCCGGCCGGCGGCGATTCTCCTGGACGAACCCTTCTCCGCCCTCGATCCGCACCTCCGGGAACATATGCAATTGGAACTGAGGGAAACGCTCCGCGCCAGCGGGGTCCAGAATGTAATCATGGTAACGCACAGCCGCGACGACGCCTACCGCCTCTGTTCCTCCCTGGCGGTGCTGGACAACGGCCGCATCCTGCGACAGGGGGATACCCGGGAGGTATTCAGGGATCCGCGCTATCTCGCCGTGGCGCAGGTGACCGGCTGCAAGAATATTTCCCGCCTGGAAAAATTGGCCGACTACACGTTCCGCGCCCGCGATTGGGGACTGGTCCTCGCTTCCTGCCGACCGATCCCCGACTGCGCCACCCATGTGGGCATCCGCGCCCATGCCTTGCGGCCGGTTTGGGGGGAAGCCGCGCCGGCGGCACTAAACAGCAGTAATATCGTGAAAGTGCGGCCGTGCGGCAAAAGCGAGGATTTGTTCGAATGGAACCTGCTTTTCCGTAGCGCCGACGCCCCCGCCGCTGCGGAATTACCCCCGGGTGAAATCTGGTGGAAGTACGGTAAAGGCCTCTTCGAGGAAACGCCGGAGCGCCTGTACTTCCCCCCGGATGAACTGATGTTTCTCGCTGAAGTTTTGTCTGGTGCCGATTGAACGGTGGATGTACCGGGAGATGAGGTTTTATTATTCGGCGATCGGCATGATTAATTTTGTGTCCCGGAAATTCCAGGCGGCGGGAAAAACGACAGTAATTCGATGAGCTTGGTTTTTTTCGCCTCCGGGTAATTTCACCCACAGAAAAAGGAGCCACTCATGGGCGTTTCCCTTTCCAAAGGCGGCAACGTATCGCTCGGCACCGAAGTTCCCGGCTTAAAATCGATCATAATCGGCCTGGGTTGGGACACCCATACCGGCGACGGGCAAGGCTTCGATCTCGACGTCAGCGCCTTTCTTCTGGGTGAAACCGGCCGGGTCGGCCAGGACGCGGATTTCATTTTCTACAACAACCTCCGCTCCGCCGACGGTTCCGTCGAACACGCCGGCGACAACCGCACCGGCGCCGGGGAAGGGGACGACGAAGCGCTGAAAATCAATCTGGAGAAAATCCCCGCCCATGTCGTCCGCATCGTCGTCGTGGCGTCAATCCATGAAGCGGAGGCCCGCAAACAAAACTTCGGCATGGTCGCCAACGCCTTCATCCGGGTGGTCAACCTCGCGGACTACCGGGAAATCGCCCGCTTCGACCTGTCCGGGGATTTGGGAACCGAAACGGCGCTTCTCTTCGGCGAAATCTACCGCCAAGGCGGCGACTGGAAATTCAAGGCCGTCGGCCAGGGCCACGCGGGCGGCCTGGGGCCGCTGGCGAGAAACTACGGGGTCGAAGTGTGAGCGCGTTTCCAGCAGCAGGCGGCCGGTCAGGAGCAAACCCGGTTGCGCCCCTGGTTCTTCGCCTGGTAGAGGCAGATGTCCGCCCGTTTGACCAGTTCGTGGCTGTGGTCCCCGGTCTCCGGAACCATGCCGGCGACCCCGATACTGACCGACAGCGGCGGCAGGTGTCCGCTCGCCAGCGCCGCTCTCGGCAACATCTCGGCTCCGTGCAGGTTCGCGATGTTGATACCGGCGATGCCGGCGCGAATCGCCTGGGCCACGTTCACGGCGCCGGCCGCGGCGGTATTGGGGAGGATTATCGCAAACTCGTCGCCGCCGAGCCGCGCGGCAAAATCCGTCTGCCGACGCAGGGCCGAGGCAAACACCGCCCCGGAACCCACCAGAATGGCGTCGCCGAGGGGATGGCCGAGCGTGTCGTTGAAGACCTTGAAATTGTCGATATCCATCATCATCAGGCTGATCGGGGTGTGTTCCCGCACCGACCGCGACCACTCGACGTTCAGGCGCTCCTCGAAGCAGCGCCGGTTGGGGAGATTGGTGAGGGGGTCAATCATCCCCATCTCCTCGATGATGCGCAGGTGTTTGACGATTTGCAGATGCGTCTTCACCCTCGCCTTGACGATGCTGGCGTTGAAGGGTTTCGTTATATAATCCACCGCCCCCAGGGCGAAGCCCTTTTCCTCCCCCTCCACGCTGGAAAGGCCGGTGATGAAGATGACCGGAATCTTGCTGGTCAGGTCGCTTTTCTTCAGCGCCAACAGGACGTCGAAGCCGGTCATGTCTTGCATGACCACGTCCAGGAGGATCAGGTCCGGCTTGTCCTCCATGGCCCGCTTCAGGGCGGCGCGGCCGGATTTGGCCACGCTCACCTCGTAATCGTGCCCGAGAATCTTGTTCAGCATATCGAGGTTGGAGCGTTCGTCGTCGACCACAAGGATGTTGAATTCAAACCCGATGTTCATGCGTTTTCCTCAGTTTGCGCCTCTTCCGCGTTTCGGCGGAATATTTCCTCCAGCTTCCCGCGCAGCCGCGACAGCTCCGCCTGCGCAAGGTCAAAATCGTAATTCGCAATGTACTCCGCCAGCGGGCGGAACGTTTCGCCGTTCGGGAGCAGCGTCCCCCGCAACTGATCGACAAAGGCGGTGCTGCGGGAGCGGCCGGCCTCGATCAAGGGCGCCAGTTCGTCAAGCATGGCGCGGACACGTTCCGGATCCGCGGCAACGCCTTCCAGCCGCGCCGCGTCGAAGACGACGCTGTCGTCGGCGGGATCCCGCACCGACAGTACCGCCAAAACCTGTCTCAGTTCGCTGTCCAGCCTTTCCAGGGCTCCGGGCGTGGCGCCGGACTGGCCCTCGGACAATTCCTCCTCCACCGCGTAGGCCGCGTCCGACAGTCTTACCGCCCCAATCAGCCGCGCGACCGTCTTCAGGGTGTGGGCGACCCGTCCGGCCTGGGAAAAATCGCGGTTGGCCAGGAAGGTGGTCAATTCCTGGAATTTCCCGGATTGATCGTTCAGGAAATTCGCCAGGAGCTGCCGGTAGAGGTTTTTGTCGTTCAGGGCGTGCCTGAGCCCGAGTTCGCGGTCAATTAGGGGCGTCTCCCCGGCCCGGCCGCCGGCGAACCCGGGGACGACGCCGTCCGGCACCAAACTCAGGGCGATACTGATTTCCGGCGGAATGACGCTGGTGCCGGCTTTGGCCTCGTGCAAATCCTCGGTCTCGTCATAGGTGATTCGGCCCGAATCGCCGGCCGCGGCTTTTTTCGCCCCCTCCGCCTCGCTTCCCTCTGCCGGCCGTTCGCCTCCGGCGGGGACGATGCGTTCGGTGCTGACGTGTCGGGACGACACGCGGCGCGTTTTCCCCCGCGTCCGGGTGTAGGAGCCGCCGACGCTTTTCTCCGCGTTTGCCGCGGGCGGCGTTTCCCCGTTTTCGGCAGACGCGGGCGGGACATGGCCAGGATACCTGCGGCTGCTGGTCGCGGCGCCGGAACGGGCGGAGACGGCGGTGGTGGATTTGGCCTTCCGCACCCTTGTAACCGAAGCGGCCCGGGAAGCCGGCGCGGCCGGCCCGGGCGGCGGCGCCGGCGCGGGGGGAAGGTCATCCGCCGGCAGCGCACCCGCGACCGGCGGCAAAAACCGGCGCAGGCAGCGCCAAAGATCGGCCATTTTGAAGGGTTTTTCCAGACAATACACCATGCCGAAACGGTAGTAGTTTTCCTTGTCGTGGGGCATGATGTTGGCGGTGACCGCCACCACCGGCGTTTTGTTCCCCAGCGCCGCCAGGGCCGTCGCCGCCTCTATGCCGTCCATGACCGGCATCTGGATGTCCATCAGGATCAAATCGTAGGGAACGCCGGAATCGTTCCGTTCCTTGACCAGATCGATCCCCTGCCGCCCGTTTACCGCCACATCCACCTCCAGCCCGACCCGGGTGAGCGCTTCGCGGATCACCCTCTGGTTCATGGCGTTGTCCTCGCAGACCAGGACGCGGCCGTGGAAGACCGGGCGGTCGTCGGACGCGCCGTCGGGATCGATTTCGGGCGCCGGGGCTCCGGCAGGCAGGTCGGAGGTGGGGAAGGTGAGGGCGAAGGAAAATTTCGAACCGAGGCCCGGGGTGCTTTCGACCTCGAGGCGTCCGCCCAGGAGTTCGATGGTGGATTTGACGATGGCGAGGCCGAGGCCGGTGCCGCCGTACTGGCGGGTGGTGGAAGCGTCGGCTTGGGTGAAGGGTTCGGTGATGCGGCTGATTTGCTCGGGGGTCATGCCGATGCCGCTGTCCTTGACTTCGAAGCAGAGGGTGACGGAGGAGTCGTCCATCTTTTCCATCACCGACATGAGTTTGACCATGCCGTGGTTGGTGAACTTGATGGCGTTGGCGAGCAGATTCAGGAGAATCTGCCGGAGACGGGTGGGGTCGCCGAGAAGCTTTTTCTCGACCAGGGGCTCGGCATAGAAGAACAGGACCACGCCTTTTTCCCGGGCGCGGGGAGTGCAGATGGTTTCGCAGGATTCGAAGATTTCGTGGATGCTGAAGGGAATGCTTTCGAGTTCGACGCGGCCGGCCTCGATCTTGGAAATGTCGAGGATGTCGTTGATGATGCCGAGGAGGCTTTCGGCGCTTTCGTGGATGTTCTGGAAGTATTCCTTGGCGCGGGTCGGAATGGCGGGATCGTCGAGGGCGAGGTCGGCGAAGCCGATGATGCCGTTCATGGGGGTGCGGATTTCATGGGACATGTTGGCCAGGAAGGTCGACTTCATGCGGTTGGCTTCGCTGGCCTGGGCGGCGGCTTTTTGCAGTTCGCTCTCGTAGCGGAGCTGTTTTTCCTCGTAGCTTTTCCGCAGGGTGATATTGCGGACTTCGCAGAAAAAGACCTTCCGGCCGTCAATCCAGCGGATTATCGAGGTGCGCATGGCGTACCAGGCGTTGTCCTGGTGATGGTAGACTTCCGTTTCCCTGCAGGGGAAGGCATCCTTGTTGGGGACGAGTTCGCGCAGGAGGCACCAATCGCAGGGCTGGGACGAACCAGGATGGGGAATTTCCCAGCATTTCCGGCCCAGAAGCTCCCGGCGGGACATGCCGGCGTGGCGGGCGGCGTGACTGTTCGCGAAGAGGATTTGCTGGGTGTCCAGATCGCCCGCGAAGATGATGACGTCGATGTGGTCGAGGGCGGTGAGGGAGCGGTTGATGCCTTCGGCGATTTTCCGGAATTCACCCGAGAGGCGGGTGGTGTCCATTTGGTAGAAACGATCGTTGCCGCTGGCGGAGTCGAGGTTATCGGCGGCGGTAGCGGAGGGGTTGTCGGTCGGGTCGGCCGACAACAATGGGGCAATGCCGGAGCCGGCCTCCGGGGCGGCGTGGGCGTCGAGGTGGGTCAGGGTGCCGAGGGAGCGGGCGATGCGGTCGATGCTTTTGGAAAGCACGCCGATTTCGTCGTTCCGCGGGGGTAGGTTCGGGAGGACGAGGTTGCCGTCGGCGAGCTTTTGCACGGCGGTGGCGATGCGGTTGATGGGCTGGGTGAGGACCTTTTTGGTGAACCACATGACCAGGCCGGACAGGAGGGTGATGAGGACAATGTCGATGGCCACCATCCGTAGGCCGAGGCGGAAGGCCTCGGAATTGGCGCGATCGGTGGCGATGTCGACGCCGACGGCGCCGATGACTTCGCGGCGCCCGTTCAGGATCGGGGCGTAGCCGGCGATGAGGTTGCCGTATTGCTGGTTGACGGCGTGGCCCCGGCTGAAGTTCTCTTCGCCGAGGTCGATGCCTTTTTCCAGCGTGTCCTTGAAGGCCGGGGCGAAATCGGCGAGATCGCGGGGCGTGCCCGGATTCACCCGGGAGAAGGTGGAGTAGAAATTGCGGTATTCACCGTGGATCGGCGTGCTGACCGCGAAGACCACCATCGCCGCGGTGCGATGTTTGATGTCTTCCATGTATTCACTGGTCTTCCGCCAGAAATCGTCCTTTTCGCCGCTGGTGACGCAGTGGAGGAACTTGTCGCCGTCGCGGGAAATCTGGGTGGCGACGCTTTGCGAGATGGCGAGGGCGGTGGCGGCGAAGGTGTCCATGCTGCCCTGCTTGTAGGTGCGGTAGGTGAATACGCCCATCAGGGCGAGGATGAGGGCGGCGATGGCGGTGATACCGAGGGATAGTTTGGGGCCGATACCCAGAAAGTTGTGGTCTTCGCCTTCGGCGGCGTATTTATTGTCCATACTTTCCTCCTCGGGCATTGGGGCTATCCCTCCTCGGGTTTTGGGAAGCGAAACTTGGCTGTCTACGAATCAATTCCAGGGAAATTGTATGCGTTTCCGGAATTTGTCAAATCCTCATTTACTTTCGGCCATTACCCGGACCGTCTCCCGGGCGACGATTATTTCCTCGTTGGTGGGGATGACGAAGACGCGGACGCGCGAGCCCGGCAGGGAGATTTCGGCTTCCTCGCGCCGGGTGCGGGCGTTTTTTTCCTGGTCGAGGCCGATGCCGAGGGCGTCCAGGTCCAGGCAGATGCGCCGGCGCACTTCGACGGCGTTCTCGCCGATGCCACCGGAGAAGACCAGGGCGTCCAGGCCGTTCATGACGGCGTGGTAGGCGCCGAGATATTTTTTCACTTCGTGGACGAAGTGATCGACGGCGAGGCGGGCGCGGGGGTTGCGGTCGTATGCGTCGAGGAGATCCCGCATGTCTCCGGACAATCCGGATATGCCGGCCAGGCCGCCGTTTTTGACCATTTCGTCGAGGACGTCCCCGAGGCCGAGGCCGGTTTTTTCCATGATGTAGGGGATGACGAAGGGGTCGAGGTCGGCGGAGCGTTTGGCCATGGGGACGCCGGACTGGGTGGTGAGGCCCATGGAGGTGTCGATGGAGACGCCGTGTTTGACGGCGGCGAGGGAGGAGCTGCCGCCGAGGTGGCAGGTGACGGTTTTCAGTTCGCGGGCGGGAACCCCCAGGAGTTCGGCAACGCGTTCGGAGAGGTAGCGGTGCGAGGCGCCGTGGAAGCCGTAGCGGCGGACTTCGTGGCGGTCGTGCCACTGGTGGGGGATGCCGTAGGCGGCGGCGTATTCGGGGATGTTTTTATGGAAGGCGGTTTCGAAAGCGCCGACGAGAGGGGTGTGGGGGAGGATTTTTTTGAATTGGCGGATGGCGTCGATGTAGGGGGGATTATGGGCGGGCATGATTTTGGCGAATTTAGCCATGTGCTTGAGGACGTCGTCGTCCAGGAGATAGGCGCCGCGGTATCTGTGCCCGCCGTGGACGACTTTGAAGCCGATGCCGGCGATGTCGGCGGTGTCATTCAATACGCCGGGAACGGGTTTGGCGCCGGGTTTCTCGGTGAGGGCGCGGAGCATGGCGTTGATGGCGGCGGCGTAGCCGCCCTGGGTGTCGAGGGTGGTTGCCGCCTTGTGCGGCCCGGCTTCGCGGGAGAAGGGGGAGTCGGCTTGCCCGATGCGTTCGATATAGCCTTTGCCGAGGGTTTGTTCGTTGTCCATTTCGAGGAGGCGGTATTTCAGGGAAGTCGAGCCGATGTTGACGATGAGAATGAGGGGCATGGGAGAGCCTTTCGTTTCAATTCACCTTTTGATCACACAACTGTTGTGGCCATGTTTCCTGGCGCCGCCCTCACACCACCAGGTTCGCCAGAATGTCCTCCTCCTCCGGTTCCGCCTTTTTCTCCGGCTCCGGCTCGGGGTGGGGCCAGCGCAGGAAGGCGGCCTCCCCGGGCGGCAGCAAATCGAGGTCCGACGCCGCCATCTCCACAATTTCCGGATTCACCTTGGCCTCTTCGAGGCCGAAGGCAATCACCAGCGCCAATTCGCAGATACGATTGATTTGGCGGGGATAACCCTTCGAAAAGCGCACCACCAATTCCGCCGCCTGTTTGGTGAAAATCCCCTGCTTGCTCCCCGCCGCCTTCAATTTCGCCAAAATGTACAGCCGCGTCTCCTCGTCGGACAGCGGCTCCAGTACCGCCCGCACCAGCAGTTGGCTGTCGAACCGGCTCGCCTGCTCAAGCCGTCTCTCCATACCCGCCTGCCCGACCAGGAGTATCGACAAGGCCTTCACCCCGTCCACTTCCAAATTGAGGAGCGTCCGCAAAATCTCCAGGAAACCCGTGTCCCGCGCGGTCTGAACGTCGTCGACCACCAGCAGGACCGGCTGGTCCCGCTCCGCCCGCTCCAACAGGAAGCGCTGCAGCTCCACCATCACGTCCCCGCCGGATGGCAACACCCCGCCCGCTTCCGCCTGCAGGGCCGCCAGAATTTCCCGCGCCCCGCCGGACGGCGCCGGCATATACGCCGCCAGCCAGCGCGCCGCCGCGAACTCCGCCAAAATAATCCGCGCCACCCGCGTCTTCCCGGAACCCGGCTCGCCGTACAGCCCCGACGCCCCCATTCCCATCCCCAAAGCGTAACGCAGCTTCGCAATCGCCAAGGTGGCGGAATGCGTCGGGACAAACGTCTCGGGACGGTTGTCATTCCCGAACGGGAGGAAATCGAGACCCCAAAAAGCCGTGTACAGCATCGCAGCCTTTCGAACGGTTGTTAACTGAACTTTTGCAAAGTGGCGATTTAACCGCCAATCGCCACTTTGCAAAAATCGTTTTTGCCCGAAATTCAAGGGTTTTTGATTTTACAAAATCGCCATTCGGCGGTTTGAATGGTGATTTTGCAAAAGTCCAGTTATTAACCACAGAGACACAGAGGACACAGAGTTCACAGAGGACACAGAGGACCGCAAACACCAAATTTAGAATTGCACAACACACAGGAAAAAACCGAAAATGGTTTTGCGGTTCTCTGTGTCCTCTGTGAACTCTGTGTCCTCCGTGTTAAATGCGGTTCCCCATCAAGCCCCGGTCAACAGCAATCCCGCCACCCTTACCCCGGCGTCCATGAGGGACTCCGCCGCCTCGCGCATGCCCGCCACCCGGCTCACCCCGCAGTAGCCCGCCAAGGCCGTCGCCCCCGCGTGACGGCAGGCGATCATCGGCTCGCCCGATTCTATCGCCCCGCAGGCGAGGATGGAAAAATTGAACACCGAATGCAACTGGTCCAGCAACGCCGCGACCTGGCGATCGTTCAGGACTTCGTCCCCTTCGCGGTCGCTGGCCCGCGCCGGCAGGACGTAGAGGTTGTCCTCCTCGGAATACATCAAGGCTTCGCCGAGGCGGCAGGAACCGCGCAGAATGTCCGCCAGGGTGAAATATTTTGACGACAGCCCCAATCTACGGGCAATCTGCGGCTTCTTCATGTCGAAGTCGGCCAGGAGCACCCGGTAGTCGACCCGCTTCGCCGCCGCCAGCGCCAAACGGATCGCCACTTCGGTTTGTCCGTCGCCCCTTCGGGGATTGGTTATCGCCAGGGAAGGCCGGTCCGGGTTCTGGGAAATCAGGCTGGCCACGGTGTCCCGCGCCCGGCTTTCGAACGCCTCCATGCCGGCGAGGGGAAGGTAGGCGAATCGCCGCACTTTACGGGCGAGGCGCAAACCCGCTTCCGAAGCCGCCAACGAAGCGCCGGTCAGGGACGCCGGAACCGGAGGGGAAATCTGGGTCGTGGAGAGGGATTGCCCCGGCGGAAGCGGCGCCGGAGTCGGCCGGGCCTGCCCCTTCGGTTCAATCACCGTGTCGGCGGCGGCGGAAGGGCCGAGGGCGGCGAAAAAATCATCCAGATCGAGGTCTTTGCCGAAGATCCGCGAACCCCCAGCATGGTCCCGCGATTCCTCCACGGCGGGGAGATCCGTTTCCGTGGGCGTGATGTACACGACAGTGTCGGAATCGCTCGGCCCGGGATGGTAATCCGGCTTATCGCCCGCTTCCACGTCCAGCATCTCCAGGACCTTGAGCGCCTCGTCGGTGCCGCGCCGCTTCGCCCCCCGAACCTTGGCGGCGGCCGGTTCCGCGCGGCCGGCCGACGGATTGGCAATGGGGATGTTCAGGGCGTTCCTGGCCAGCAGTTTGTCGAAGGCGTCGTCGGCGGTCATGGCTGGTCCTTCCAGGCTTCCGTCTCGTCGTTCCAGGCGGGTTCGGCGGCGCCGGACCGGGACATATCCAGGGTTCGCGGCGGCGGCGGGCGAATCAGGCCGTCCGGCGAGATGTACCACTTATACCACAGGAGAAACGCCAGCAGCAAAAACAATCCGCCCAGAAACCAGCGGCCCCAGCGCCACCGGGCGGCGGCGGGGGAAATTTTCCCTCGTCTCGCCTCCGGCGCCGGCTCGTCGGTCTCGATCGGCGCGGGCGTGAAGTGGTAGCAGCCGAGGCGGTCCTTGACCAGTTCCCCCTTCATGGTCGCAGCCGCCTTTTTTTGCGTTTTCAGGTCGAAGGCGGGGAGGGCAGCCAGAACCGGCAGGCGGAGCATATGCCGCGCCTCGTTGGCGTTCCGGAAGCGCCGCGCGAAAATTTCCCGCCAGATCATGGCCAGGAGCCCCAAAGCCAAACCGGCCAGGAAACCCCACCAGACCGGCCGCCATGACGGGGGGATGCGCACTTCGGCGATACTCCGCCCTGTCGGGGCAATGTCCAGCCAGGGCGTTTCCACAGGTACGGTAACGGGCGCCTCCACGCGCAGGACCGGCGCGGCGGGAGCCGCCGCCACGGCCGGGGCCGGCTTTTCCGGCGCCGGCGCCACGAGGATGCGCTTCATGGGCACGGGGACTTTCCGCGCCTCGTCCAGTTCGATTTCCCGTTGCGAAAGGCAGCGTTCCATATTGACCGTTTCGTCCAATAGGCACTGGACGGCGTTGTCCTGGCGCTGGCTTCGCTCGTCCAGGCTGTCGGCGGCGGCGGAGGCGGCCTCCCACTCCAGATATAGATTGGCGAGGCGGGTGGCGCGTTCCTCCGCTTTTTTGTTCGCCTGTTCGTCGGGGGTGAGATCCTTCAGCACCGCTTCGAGGGTGGCCAGTTCCCGGCGGGCGTCGCGGACGAAGGGGTGTTCTTCCGTGCAGGTTTCCAGAAGCAGCATGAGGTGGCGGAAAATGCCGTCGCGGCGGGCGAACAGCTCCGCCGCCTCGGGAGGCACCTGCGGCGCCGCGACGGCATCCGCCGCCTTCAGCGCCTCTTCGTAGCGCTCGGCCAGGCGGTCGGCGCGGTCGCGGGCGTTCAGGGCCTCGTAGGCGAGGCGGTTTTGCGTTTCCCGGTTCGCCTCGTAGCGGCGCAGGCTCGCGTCGCGGTCGGCCACGGCCATTTTGATCGAGTTTTCCAGCATGTTTATGTGGGCGAGACGGGAATTGTTGGCGAGGTCGTCAATGGCTTCGCAGTAGACCGGTTCAGGTGGTGGACGGGGCGCAGCCGCCGGCGGAGCGGGCGGAGGCGGCGGCGATGGCGGCGGGATCTTGGCGGTCGGGGCAGCTTCGCGGGGTTCGGCCGGACGCTGGGTGGCGGAGATTAATTTCTCCCGGGCGGAAAGGTAGCTTCCGAGGACGCTTACCGCCAGGGGGGCGATGCGGGTCAGGGAAGTATCCCGGGGGAAGAGGATTGGTTTCAGGTCGAATCCCATGCCGAGGCGCAGCAGCGCCGAATCTTTCTGGCGGGGGTCGAAGCGGAGCTCGGCGAGGTTCGCCCAGCGTCCCGCCCACAGGTTGTCGACCACGGCGGAGAGGTGATTGTCGCCGGACCAGCCCGAGGTGCGGTACAGGCCGTTAGCGGCGAGGGCGGGGGTGGCGACGATTTCCCGGATCAGTTCGCGTTTGGCGGTGTGGCCGAAGCCGCCGCCGCCGGGCTGTTGGCTTTCGCGTTCGAGCCGCTCCGCCACCACCTCGGTGGCGGCGTGCCAGGCTTCGCTGGGGCTGGCGGGCGGGCGGCCGTCGTTGAGGAGTCCGTAGAGATGGTAAAAGACCCGGAAATGGCGGTCTTCGGGGCCGGGTTGAACAATCAGGATGTCGTCGGGATCCTGCCGGGGCGTATGGGAATAGAAGCTGAAATCCCAGCCCGCGGAGCCGGTGGGCGGGTCGAGGTCGGCGGCGATGGCGGCGAGGGATTGCGGATCGAGGTTTTCCACCAGGCTTCGGCGGGTGACTTGGATATGCGGGGTGAAGCTTCCCAGCCAGGGGAAGGGCAGGAGAAGCACGGAAACGTCAAGCCCCCGCCCGAGATTCTCGAGGTGGCTGTCCAGGGTCTCGGTACCCAGTTTTTCGCTTTGGGTGAGGGCGAGTTTGTAGGCGTGGCGGAGGTTGTAGGTCAGGAGGTCCTGGTGGTCGTTTTCCCGGAGGAGGTTCCGCCACGCCGCGGCTTTGCCGTCCCAATCGAAGGGAAGGTTCTCGCCGGCGGGTCTCCTGGCGGCGTTATATTCGGCATGCGCCTGGTAGGCAGTGGGGAGATAAAGTACCCGGATACCCACGCCCAGGAGAACGCCAAGCGCAGCCAGCGCGAAGACCATGCCGGCGTGGCGGATGGCCAGGTACGATAGGCTGAATCTGGGTGGGCGCTTGTTGTTGGCCATGGGGGCTCTTGTGGGTTCCGTGGATTTTTCAAAAGCAGCGGGCACAACGCCGCCCGTTTTTTTCGAAAGTTTTCTAGGTAATCCTACTACGCGACTATTGTGGGAACTACACTTACAACAGTCGTGTGATCAAAAGGTTGCATGGCGAAAGGAACAACGCGCCGTTTTTCGCCATTCCTTTCCGGATATCTGGCAACCCTGACTTCATGCGGCATTTGCGGATGCGGTTCCCGCAAGTCCAGCGTTCCCGCCCTAAAACCCCTTCTTCCAAACTCCCAAATCATCCTGGGCCCGCTCCACGCTTTCTCCCGAGGTGACGCCCGGCATTTTCTTTCTCGGCAAGCGCCGGCCGCGTGCCGACGGCACGTCTTCGCAGTCCATTCCGTCCGCGGCTGAAACCTGCCCGGAATACACCGGACTAGGTAAATATGCCTGCCGGGTCTGCACCGCGGCCGTTCCCGCCGGCGACGTCGGCACCGCCGCCGAAGGCGGCAAAGCCGGATTCACCGAAGGCACCGTAACCGCCCCCGCGCCTGCCGGAAGCGGGGTCGGCACCGCCGCCGCCTTCGCCGCCGGCGCTGGTGCGGAAGGTGCCGCCTGCACCGCCACCACGCGCGGTTCAATCGGCATGCTGGAAACCGTCCCCGGCAAGTAGCCGGCCGAAGTCGGGTAAGCCTCCGCCGGCGGCACCGCCACCTTCAGGGTCGTTCGGCCCCAGCTCCCCGGCAGCTTCGTGGCGTTGGGGGTGCAATAGGCCGGGTCGCCGCAGGGGGTGGCATCCGGGCAGTAGCTCGAAGCGGCTTCGTAATATATTTCCGGTTCCTCCACCGGCGTCGCCGGCGTGTTCGACTGAATGCCGAAATTCCTGGCCATATTCGTTTCGATGCAGGGCGTTTCGAAGGTCTGGCTGTAACGCAGCGGGCTCGCCGCCGGCAATACCTCGGGTAGACGCGCCGGAGTATTCGCTCCGGAATAACCGTTGCCGTTCGCTTTGCCGTAACTTTCCGCGAAACCGCCGCCGCCGGCATTGCCGCCCGGGCCGGCATTCACTCCGCCGCCCGCCCCGCCGCCGGCATAACCGCCGCCCTGGTTGCGCGCCGGCGGGGGAACCGCGACTTCCGGCAAATCCAAGCCGAGCGCCATATTCTTCTGCGGATCCAGGGACGGCACCACAATCACCTGCCCCGGTTTCACCAACGGATCGTTTCTTGTGACCCCCATCAGCGCCGAACGCACGTCGTGGACTTCCCGCGCCGGCCGGCTGCGGTGCGGAGTGATTAACATCACCCGGGCCAGATCGGACGACCCCGGCGCGATATATTTGCCGCGCGGCGACGCGGTCGGGAAGGCAGGGCCGAACTCCTCGTCGTCATAGCCCGAGCGGGTCGGATTCGCTTCCCAATTGGCAGCCAGAACCGCGTCCGAGAGGCGAATCGGCTCCAGGCCCATCGGGAAACGGCCGGGCTGGCGGACGTCCCCGAACACGAAATAATAGCCGCCCCGAGCCCGGTTCGCCTGCACCCGGACCACGCAGTCCCCTTTGACAAACAGCTGCAACTCCTGGCGCAGGGTCTCAGCCGCCTCGTCGACGGTCAAGCCGCGCAGGCGCACCAGGTCGGTGCAATTGGGAATCTGCACCGTGCCGTCCGGCTGGATTTCCAGCTTGCCGGAAAACTCGGGGTGTTCCTTCACGGAAACGGTGATGACGTCCTTCGGCATCAAACGGTAAAGCTCCGGCTTGTCGATGTCCGGATAGTCGCCACCGTAAACCAATTGTTCGATAGGGTAAAAGTGCCCTTCGGTTTGCAGGCCTTGTCCCCGGGGATTCTCCGCCGCCCGCACCGCCCGGCCCGCCGCCGCCTGGTCGGCGAGGTAATCGTTCCCGCCGCCGCCGGCGCGACCCGGCATTCCGAAGTTTGCCGCCGCCTGGCCGGAAGCCGCCGCCATTCCCGGAGCCGCCGCCGGGGTATTTCCCGGACCGACCGAAGCGCCGCCGCCGCCGCCCCTTTGCACCGGTACATTCACGGAAGTCGGATAACTGCTGGCGGCCATCGGGTAGCTCGCCGGCCCGCCCAGCATCGGCATGATCGACGGATCGTCGGGGAGGCGCGGCAACGCCGCCTGGGCGTCCAGGCCGGTGAAATTTTGCTCGTCGAATTCGCCGTAGGCATTATTGCGGGGCGGTTTCGCGGGGACGCTGAATTCGCGGGGCGGCACCGGCCGGTTGGCCTGGTATTTCTCCCGCCAGACCACGTTTTCGGCCATCTTGGCGTCGGCCGCCGAGGTCGCCACCGGATTCACCGGGCTGAATCCCGCCTCCTTCTGTTCCGGCATGCAGCCCAGTATCGACAAACAAGCCGCGATCAGCGTCATCCCCGCCGCTCCATAGAGAACGGCGTAGGCGTGACGCGGCGCATTTTTCCAGCTTTGGCGCGGTTTGGCCATGCGGCGCTCCCCAGTGAGGCGAGAATAGTCCCTCCCTTCTATCGACCTTTATCGGCCCCCCATGCAGAAAAAAAATCCCGCCCTCATTGGGGCGGGATCACTTTGTCGAGAAACTCGCGTTCTAACGGCGGCAGATTGCGCCGCTGGCGGAATTTGTTGCATATAATAACCACTTCATCCAATTCGTAGTCGCGCAGCCGCTCCATGATTTCCCGCAGGAGACTGTTGTTCTGGGAGCGCCGGCGTTTGCGTTCAGTCATAATGCACCCGTGGCTGAATTTTCAGGGGAAGTCTACAAAAGCAAACAAATTCTGCCGCGAACAAGGCCTTTTCTACTGTATGTATATAAAAAACGCCGTTTTCCTTCGCTAGGACTGTACGTATTCAGCCCCGAACAGGACGAGGAAAAAGTACATAAGCGGCTGCGCCACCATGAGGGAATCGGTTAGATCGAGGATACCGCCGAAACCCGGCACGCCCCGGCCGGCGTCCTTCCGGCGGCTGTTTCGTTTGAATGCCGATTCGATCAAATCGCCACCCAAACCGCCGATCGCGAGCAATAACGATAATAGCGCCATCCAAGCGTAACCGACCCGGTGCAAAGCCATGTGCGGATTGGTCAAGGCCATGAATTGCAGGAGGAAGACGCTGAACAGGAGGCCCCCGAGCGCCCCTTCCCAGGTTTTGCCGGGGCTGAGCCGGGGAATGAGCTTGCGCTTGCCCCAGCGGCTGCCGGTGAGGAGGGCGCCGACATCCGCCACCTTCGCCACGAAGATGCAGACGATGGTGAATTCGACCCCGTGCATCGGCCAGCCCTCGGCGCCGACGCCGGGGAAGGCCAGATGCCGGAGATGTTGGCTCATGGCCGGTAATACGGCGCAGTAAATAAATCCGAATATGGTGACGGAAACGTCAATCAGGGCGTTGGCGTTGGTTTTCCTGGTCAACTGGAGGAGCATGGCCCCGACCGTGAACAGGAGCATCACCCCGAAGGCGGGATCGAAAGTCAGGTAACGCTTGCTTGCCCCCGACAGCCCCCATTCCTGCGCGAACACGAATACCGGACCCGCGATATAGCCGAGCCAGATGAAAGGACTCATGTCGCAGTTCGTGGCGAACCGGTAGAACTCCCGCAGACCCAAAACGCTGAATACGGCGATAATGCCGGCCCAGGCCCAGCCGTAGCCGTGGACGACGTCCCAATGCAGGCCCAGATACAATATCCCAATAACCGCGATGGCGCTGATGCCGCGCAGAACCAGGTTGCTGAGGGCGCGCTTTTTCGGGTCGCCTTCACCCGGTTGGGGCGGGGCGGGGGACGGGGAGTTATCCATGTTTGCCTTTTGCAGGGGGATTCGGTATTTGGGAATGGGGCACGCCGCCGAACTTCCTCACCCTTTTCGCATAATCAGCCAGCGCCGCGTCAAAATCCTCCGCCGTAAACTCCGGCCAGCGGCGGGGGGTGAAGTAGAGTTCGGAATAGGCGCTCTGCCACACCAGGAAATTGGACAAGCGCATCTCGCCGGCGGTACGGACCACCAGGTCCGGGTCCGGTATTCCCGCCGTGTCCAGATGCCGCTCGACCAGCTCCCGGTCCAGTTCCGCCGCCGCGCGTCCGGTGGCCGACAATTCCGCCACAGCCTTCCGCGCCGCCCGGACCAATTCATCCCGGCCGCCGTAATTCACCGCCAAGGTCAGGGTCAGGCGATCCAAGTGCGCGGTGGCGGCCATGGCGGCGGCCAGTCTTTCCGCCAGCGGTTTCGACAGTCCGGACAACTCACCTATTATGCGCAATTGTATGCCGTTGTCCAACATGGTCGGCAATTCCGACTCGATGAACGCCGCGAACAGGCCCATCAGGGCCTCGACTTCGTCGGCAGGGCGCGACCAATTTTCGGTGGAAAATGCGTAGAGGGTGAGGTAGCGGAGGCCGATCTCGCGGGCGTGGGTCACGACCCGCCGGACCGTCTCCGCGCCGGCCTGGTGGCCGTATACGCGGGGTCGACCCTGTTCTTCGGCCCAACGGCCGTTTCCGTCCATGATGAAGGCGACGTGCCGGGGAAGGGGGTGGGATGCGGACAAAGGGAGCACTCCGGTGGGATGGGCGGTGGAAATGCCAAATTATTCACCCGCCGCTCCGCTTTTGCGGAAGCGGTTCCCGCAAAGGCGGAGCGGCGCGGGACTACCCCCGGTATCCGGGCGGCCAGTACATTTCGTGCCAGATCAGGATGCCCATCAGGACAAACACAAGGCCGAGCGCCAGGCGGATCCAAGCCACGTTGTTCTTGAAAAATGCGGCCAGTTGCGCGCTGGTGACGCCCCAGAACACCAGGCCGAATATGATTAGGAGCGGCAGGATGAACAGGAAATTGTACCAGGTCAGGAGCGCCATCGAGTGCCAGAAGCTGATCTTCGCCAGGGATATGATGGTCGGCAGATAGACCTGGCCGGTGCAGGCGGCCTCGAAAAACGACACCGTCACGCCGGCGATGAAAACGCCGACCATGAGCCATTCCGCCCGCACCCCCTTGGCCATGGCGACGTTGATGCGCTTTTTGAAGGCCTTGGGGAGCTGCAGGACCATTTCCTCGGTGGCGTCGCCGCGGAACATCTTATAGGCGTCCCAGAGGCTCAGCAGGCCGAAAACGACGCAGAGCAGGAAGGCGAAGTAGTAGATGAGATCGGCGACGACCAGGAACCAGCCGCCGCGCTCGTTAATCATGAAGATGACCTTGTAGAGGAACAGCCCGATGCCGAAGTAGGTCACGAATACGGCGGCGGTGAAGGATAGGCAGACGGCGATGATTTCCCGGCGGGTGCGCTTGGCCGAGGACATCATCGCGACCAGGATGATGATGGTGGCGAAGGCGCAGGGGTTGACGCTGTCGGCAAGGGCGGCGATGGTGATGGCGGAGAAACGGAGCTTCGACTCGGCGCGTTCCTGTGCGGCGGATTCGGCGCCCGCCGCCAGGGCGGGGGCTTTCCCGCCGGCGGCGTCGGCGCGGCGGATTTTCGGGCGGAGCGGCGCGGCCGGGGAAGCGGAGTCGGCGGCGCCGCCGTCGGGAGCGGGCCTGACTCTCGGGGTCACGGATACCTTCGGGGACAGCGAAGCGCCCGGGGCAGCCGTGGCGCCGGGCCTTAATGCCCCAGTGACCGCCGGAGCCGGACCGGCCGGAACCGGTTCGACCGTGGGCGCCGGGGCGGGAGCGGCCGGCATGGCGGCGGGTGAACCGGGGGGCCGCAGGCCCGCGCCGGCGGCCGGAGCGGCAGGCGCGGCCGGTTTCAGGCTGCCGCCGGCTTCGGCTTCGCTGAAAGTGTCGCCGGCGTCAAACCCCCAGCTTTCCGGCAGGATCGGCGCGGCGAGGGCCGATGCGGAAGCCAGGTTCAGGCGAAAAAAGCCGGTCGGGGGAAGGAACGCCGCCGACTTGCCTCCTTTCGCCTGTGCATCCAGGAACTCCCGGACTACGCCGTCGAGCTTATCGATGATCTCGTCCCCTTCCACCAGGACGCGAACCGGGGTGAATACTTT
This sequence comes from Planctomycetota bacterium, assembly GCA_031548865.1. Lineage (GTDB taxonomy): Bacteria > Planctomycetota > SZUA-567 > SZUA-567 > SZUA-567 > JAJBSZ01. The sequence goes on along the minus strand of JAVBQR010000203.1, from coordinate 1,688 downwards.
TTCGCCCGCCGCGTCGGCTTCGAGGGTGCCGAGGAACACGACCAGGGTGATGTTGCCGTCGTCGGGGACCTGCATGGCGTCGAGGAGGTCGAACATGTAGAGGACGTTGTCGGTGCCGTGTTCGGGGTCGGCGATGTTGAAACGCTGCGAAGTCATATTTTTGGCGTATTTTGTTTCGGCGGCGCCGACGATTTCGTTCGTCTTGGTGCAGAGGCGGCAGCTGGGATTGTAGAAGTACATCATGTGGGGCTGGGGCGCGTTGCCGGCGGCGGCGCCATCACCGGCGACGGCGGAGGCCTCCGGCCGGGCGGCAAGGGCGGCGGCGAGGAGGAGGAACCCCAACGCCAGCCTGGCCAGCGCAGGGGCGGTCTTGACAAGCGTCTTCAATACATACATAGTTAGTTATCCTGTGCTTGCGTATGTTAGTCGGTTTATCGAAGCGCCTTAAACCTGCCCGCTCGAACCGCAAGCCGAATTCGCAGCGGTTATCGCCTACTTCCGTTTGTGGTGGATAAAGGAAACGCCATGCGCCAACTTTTGATTGTCCCGTTTTGCCTAGTTTTCCTTTTAACGGTTGCCTCGACTTGGGGTTGTGGAAACGCCGCCGCCGCCCAGCCCCCGGCCGGGGGCCTCGCCTCGCAGCAGGAGATGCTTTTCGACGCGGTGGCGGCTTATGACGGCATACGCATTGTTCCCGCGACCGACGCGCCACCTCTCGACTATACGGAAGAGCATGGCGCTTCGCAAGTGCTAGAGATAATTCGCACCCGCATGGAACCGATAACGGTGGGCCGGCTGAGCCTGTCGTGCTCCTGCATGCAGGCGACGATGGATAAGCGCGCTTACGGTCAGGGCGAGCGGGCCTTCATCGTGGTGCGGAAGGTGAAGCCGTCGCCGCGCCCGGGCGCGACTTTCGCCCTGTTCGCGCAATTGACCGCGCCGTACAAGGCGGCTTTGCAGTATGATATTCAGGATTTCGGGCCGGGGGTGCCGGTTATGGCGGTTCCGGTGCAGGAGAGCGTGCTGGCGCCGGCGCGTTCGGTGGCGGTGCCGCCGCCGGCGGGGCAGGTAACGCAGGGGTCGGTGCGGGCGTCACCGGTGCAGGCGCCGACCTTCGGGTTCAAGTTCGAGGATGTGCAGCCGTATCAGCCGCGCAGGTAGGGGGGGGGGCAACGGGGAAATTTCTTCGGGGCATGCCTAATCTCCATTCCTCTCCAAAAAGAAAGGAATGGAAATCCCGGCGGATCCGTCTCTGGGCCCAAAGGGCGAATTTTTGGGGTAAGATGGTCAGTCAAACCCCGGCGTGCTCTAGGATGGCCTAACTACCCGCCTTCTTCTCCTCCGCGACCGGTTAAATCGCACTGGCACGCCTCAAGGGTACCGAACGCCTATTGAAATTATGAAAACGTGTCTCGTCCCGTCATACTTCGTCAGCTCGGTCGGAAATAACTTTTTCCGCCTAACAGAGCTTATTAAACCAATAAGCTCGATCCGGCTGAAAAAGTGATTTCCTCCCTTGCTTCCTCGTCTGACGGGACGATACACATTTCCACAATCCCAATAGACGCTCGGTACGGACCCTCTGGACCCAGCATGACCGGGATTTCCAATCGGGCACCGCAACCGCTGGCTCTGCGCAGAGCACTACTTCTGATTATGGGTTATAGCCGCGTTCAGGCGGGGCAATA
>JAVBQR010000025.1:0-7122 GCA_031548865.1 Planctomycetota bacterium | reverse complement strand
TCTTCCCCATGATCCGCGAGAAGACGCTGGCGCTGCTGGGCGGCTACGTCGCGCACCAGCGCGTGCTGCACCACATCGACCAGCTGATCGTGCCGCCCGGGCTTTCCATCCACTCCGGCGTGACCGGCGCGCTGCTGCTGGCGGCTCAGGCGTGCAAGGGATAACAAAAAAGGGCGACCGCAAGGTCGCCCGATTTTTCTGACTTTCGCCAGCTCTTGGCCAAACTGGCTTATGCCTCAGCCGGAGCGCCAACGGGGCAAACGCCCGCGCAAGCACCGCAAGAGATACACTCATCGCCATTGACGACATACTTGCCATCGCCCTCGGAAATCGCGTTGGTCGGGCACTCGCCCTGGCACGCGCCACAGTTGATGCATTCGTCAGAAATCACATACGCCATACACAACACCTCCTGATCATTAGTGGGATCATTATACCACCATCGGCCGGGAAATGCAATGATTACATGCGAGGAGATTGTATCCATGAATGCCAAAACTTTGTCCGATGCACGTGCGCTGCTGGAGGCGCGCACCCCGCTGGCGCAGGACTGCGGCACGCTGTGCCAGGCGGCGTGCTGCCACCCCGAGGAGGATGGCCCGGAGAGCGGTCTCCGGAGCCGCACCCTTGGGGACCAGGCGAATCAGGGTGAAGCCGACCAGGATGCTCGTGAGGTTAGCAATCCCGACCAGCGACAGGTCAATCCCGCCGATCAGCATGGCCATCATCATGGCGATGGAGAGAATGCCCAGTTCCGGAAACAGGAAAGACATCGACTTCAAGTTGCGGAGGGTCAGGAAAGTGTCTGGAAGAAGCTCGCACATCAGGAGGAAGGTCGCGGCGGTGATGATCGTGAGTTGAACGATATTGTTGCCGCGGCTCATCAAATTGGTGACCGAGAATTTGCCCATGCCTTATTTCCTCCTCGAGCGCATCGCGGTGGTGATGGTGGCGACGATAAGCACTAGGCCGACCGCCACTTTTTGCCAGACCGAGGGAATCCCCACCAGAATCAGGCTGCTCTTGATCAGGACCAGGATGAAGACGCCGAGAATCGTCCCGAGAACCGTGCCCCTGCCTCCGGTCAGGCTGGCGCCGCCAAGCACCACCGCGGCGATGACCTCCAGCTCGAACCCTTCCAGATCCCGGGGATTGGCCTGGCGAATCAGGGAACAGTGGATGACGCCGGCGATCCCGGCCAGCGCCCCTGCCAAGCCGTAGACAAAATACTGTATGCGCCGATTGTTGAAACCGGCCCGCAGCGACGCCACCGAATCGCCCCCCAGGCAGTAGACCCCCCGGCCGACGATACTGTAATTCAGGACCAGCCACAAGAGAAACGCCAAACCGGCATAGATGAGAATCGAACCGGAGAGGCCGATCATCGAACCGTCGGGGAGGTTCTTCTCGGTCAGGTTGAAGCGGGAGAAATCCATCATCGACTGCGGCAGGTTGGGGATGATGTTGGTACCGACAAAAGCGCGCAGGAAGCCGGTCGCCGCCGATCCCGTTCCCAGGGTGACGATGAGCGGGGCCAGCCGAAAAGTTGATATTAGAAACGCGTTCAGACAGCCCAGAAGGCAGCCGATGGCCATGGCCATAAGAAAAGGAATCAGGATGCCGCCCTGGTAATTGATCGACACCAGGTAGCGGGTGGTCAGGTAAAAGGCGAATACCGAAAAGGCCGGGAATGATATGTCGATTCCCCCGGAGACGATCACCACCATCACCCCCAACGAAAACACCCCGATGACCACGGTGTTCTTGAGGAGGGTGTAGATGTTCACCGGCGACCAGAAGCCGGAATTGACGAAGCCAATCCCGCAGGACAGGATCACCAATATGGCCAGGAGGTGGAATTCGTTCCGTCGCAGTATCGCAGTCATGATGCGCTGTCCCCTTTGGGGCTAGATCCCGCAAATTGTCTTTGCGAGCCCTTATTCATTTGAAGGATTTGAGCCGTTCGGAAATCGCGTTCTCGTTAAGGTGCTCGGTCGACTCCTCGCCGGCGAGCCGCCCCTTGTGAATGAACAATACCCGGTTGCAGTTCACCGCCAGCTCGTGGGAGTCGTCGGAAAACATCACGATGCCGACCCCGCCGGCGGCGACTTCCCTGAGTTTGCGGTGGATTTCAAATTTCGACCCCACGTCCACCCCGACCGTCGGCCCGTTCAGGACCAGGACCGCCGCCTCCGAATTCATCCAGCGGGCGAGAATCACCCTTTGGGCATTGCCGCCGGATAAAGAACGCACCGGATTGCCGGGGTTTGCCGCGACGATGCCGTAGTCCCGAATCAGCTCCCCGACCCGTTCGCGGATGCGCCGGGAATCCAGGAGGCCAAGGAATTTCTTGAACTTGTCGTAGGTGGTGACCAGCATGTTTCTTTCAATCGACTGATCCAGGAACAGGCCCTCGGTGAGCCGGTCCTCCGGCACGTAGGCGAGGCCGGCGGCAATCGCGTCCTGGATGGACTTGAGGCGCACCTCGCGGCCGTCGCGGTAGGCGCGCCCGGACGTGGCCGGTTCGCTGCCGAACATGGCCAGGGCCAGCTTGTCCCGGCCCGATCCCAATAGCCCGGTGACACCGACGATTTCCCCGGGTTGGAGCTCCAGATTGATATCGTAAAAGTAGCCGTCGCGGGTGAAATTCTCCAGCTTGAACAGGGGTTCGCCGGAACTCCCGCCCGGCCAGGCGAACTTGGCGTCGGCAAGATCCCGGCCGGTCATGTGCCGGGTGATGGCGGCTTCGTCGAAGCCGGCGATGGGACCGCCGGCGACGACCTGGCCGTTACGCATGATGGTTATCTTTTCGCTCACCTCGAGCATTTCGCGCATCTTGTGGCTCACGAACAAGGTCGAGATGCCCCTTTCCTTCAGGCGGCGGATGATGGCGAAAAGGGCGTCGACCTCCTTCCGGGTCAAGGCGGTGGTGGGTTCGTCCATGATGATCAGCCGGGCGTTATTGAGGAGCGCCCGGGAAATGGCCACCAGCTGCCTGTCCGCCACCGTCAGCTCCTCGACGTTTTTCCCGAGGGGAATGTCGACGTCGATTTGCGCCAGGCACTGGCGGGCGACCCGGCGCATTTCGCCCCAGCTCACCAGCTTGGCGCCCTGCTCGACCTGGTGGTTGATGGCGAGGTTTTCGGCGACGGTCAGGTTGGGGAAGAGGGAAAAGTCCTGGTAAATCACCTGCACGCCTTCACGAATGGCGGCGATGGGTTCGAGCTTGTCGTAGAGGCGGCCGTTCAACTCGACCCGGCCGGCGTCGTGACGGTAGACGCCGGAGATGACCTTGATCAAGGTCGATTTGCCGCAGCCGTTTTCGCCGGCGAGACAGTGGATTTCACCGGGGCCGATGGCGAGCGAGGCCTTCTTCAGGACCGCGACCCCGGCGAAGCTTTTCTCGATGTCGACCGCGCGTATGATGTCGTTAGCCATGTTCAGTCCCGGAAAAGGCCGGCCGGCCGGCTGGGTGATAAAATCTGCTATGCACCATTTCGCCAAATAATTCTGGCGCGCGGAAAGCCGCCCTTCCGCGCGCCGCCCCCTACCCCGGTTCAGAAGTCGTAGTCGTTCATGTTGGCGGTGGTGACGTCGACCCAGCCCGCGCCGTAGAACAGGTTCGGCTTCTTGGGATCCTGCAATAGATTGGTGAAGCCGTCGAGGCCGAGATCCAGACCGCCCTTGATCTGGTCCTTCTTACCGTCCAGGGCCATGATGGCCAGCTTGTTCATGGCGATGCCGGCGATCTTCGGGTCCCAGAAGTGAATCGTCTGAATGGCGCCGGACTTCAGGTACTGGCCGGCGATGGACGGGAGACCGGTGCCGGAGAAGAACACCTTGCCGATGAGACCGCGTTCCTCAATCGCCAGGCCGGCGCCGGCCGAAGTCGGCATGGGGCCGCCGCAAATCCCTTTGAGGTCCTTGTAGGCGACCAGGGCTTCCTTCAACTTCTGGTAATCCTGGGTGGCGTCGTCGTACGTTTCGATGCGCGGCGAGACCTGGTACATCTTGGGGAAATGTTCCTTCTGGTAGGCGATGGCGCCGTCAATCCACTCATTCTGGGATTTGGAGGTGAGGCTGCCGACGGTGCAGATGTAGCCGCCTTCGCCGCCCATGGATTTTCCGAGATTCTTCATGATGTTCGCGCCATAGGCGTGATTGTCGAAGGCTTCCAGGATATAGTCCGCGTTCTCCTGGGTCGAGGCTTCGTGGGAGATGACCACGATGCCGCTTTCCCGGGCCTTCTGCAGGACCGGCTCGACCGCTTCGACCGAGAAGGGGACGATGCAGATGGCGTCCACGCCCTGGGCGATTAGGTTTTCGACGATCTGCACTTGTTCCGCCGCATCGGCCTTGGCCGGACCGACCATCCAGAGATCATTGCCGGTTTCCTTGGCGTATTGATCCACGCCGACGCGCATGCGGTTGAACCAGGCGATGCCGTCGACCTTGACCACGGTGGCAATCTGGTAGCGCTTTTGCCCGGCTTCGGCACTGGGTAGAACCGCCATCAGCATTACCGCGGCGGCGAACGCGAAACAGAATTTTCTCAACATTCTTCATCCTCCCGTTTTTAGCATGCAACTCCGCCCCGGGTTCACGGTGAAGCCTCGGCGGAACTGGTAATGAAAGCTGGACTTTTGCAAAATCAAAAACCCTTGAAATCCAGGCAAAAACGATTTTTGCAAAGTGGCGATTGGCGGTTAAATCGCCACTTTGCAAAAGTTCAGTTAATGACGTGTTTTATACCGGCTCATGCTTCGCCGTCGGCGAAGATACCGTGGCAGGGGAACCGCCCTTCCAAACATGACAGGAACGTTTCATCCCCCGCCGCCCCGGCGCTTTGGTTCAACAAGACCAGGCCTGGGCACAAATCCAAAGCCGGAGCCAGGGTGGCGCGGAAGGCCTCGGCATTCGCCCGCGAGTCCACCGCTTCCCCGGGAACCGCCAAGCCGCGATGAAAGACCAAGGCGTCCGCCCCGGCGCGGGCCATGTCCAGGGCCTCCTCCGGCCCGAACACCAGCGGCACGCACAGGAGGCCCAATTCATGGGCGAGACGGACCAGCTCCACCTCGTGGGCGAAGCCGAGTTCGCAGCGTTCGAGCTGGCGCCGGAACCGTCCGTCCAGGAAACCCACGCTCGGAAAGTTCTGCACGCCGGCATAACCGGCCCGCAGTGCCTCGGCGAGGAGGGTGCGCGGCATGCGAAAGGGATCGACGCCGCACAACCCGGCCAGGATGGGCGCGCGTTTAACTTCGGGGATAACGCCGGGCGCAAGCGCCAAAACAGTGGCATTGGCGTCATCGTAGGGCATGAGCGAGGCGACCAAACCGAAGCCGGCGGCACGGAATTTTCCGGTATTGTTGACGACAATGAAGTCGGCGCCGCCCCGATCCGCCCGGGCCGCGGCAAACTGCGAATCGACCGCGACGCCCCGCAACGGGGCGTGGGCAGCGATTTTGTTTTTCCAGCGGGCGATGGCGGCATTGCGTTGGGTGCTTTCCCTGGCGGGAAGGGCTGGGTTGCTCGGCGCGATCTTTCCGGGCTTAAGCATTTTATTGGGGGTCCATTGGGTGATTTGCCACGATTGTTAGATGCAAATATGTTACCGCTATTTGAATTACATGAAAGAAAACTGCAATTATTGTAATATGTTGTAATATCGGAGATTATGGAACCTATAAAAAAACTTGGAAGACAACGGGAAAGAGGATTGGGAAAATATTGAGAAATTAATGGGAATTGGCCTGGGGGATTTTCCCAAAAAATTCTCATTCAGCATCCGCCGTAATAACCTGTTCGCAAATCCGGTGCTTTTTAATCTTGTTGAAAAGTGTCCGCCGGGTAATACCCAAAAATTCCGCCGTCCTGCTCCGATGCCAATCGCAACGCCGCAAAGCCGCAATTATCCGCTCCCGCTCGCCGGTCCAGGCCGACTCCCTTCCCGCCTCCGGTCCGCCGGCGCCGCTCTTCACCTGCACCTGCATCGGAAGGTCCCGCAATTCAATCACCGACCCGCCGCAGAGGATGGACGCGCTCTTCAGGGCGTGCTCCAGTTCCCTGACGTTTCCGGGCCAAGCGTAGGCAGCCAGCGCCTCGAAGGCGGCCGGGGCCAGGCGGCATTGCGGCTGCGAAAACTGTTCGGCGGTCTTTTTCAAAAAATAGGCGGCCAATAGCGGAATGTCTTCGCGGTGATGCCGCAAGGCCGGGGTGTGGATGGTGACCACATTCAGCCGGTAGAACAAATCCTCACGGAACAGGCCGGCCCGGACCGACTGCTCCAAATCGACGTTGGTGGCGGCGACGATGCGGAGGTCGACCTTGATGAGCCGGTTCGAGCCAACCCGCTTGAACTCGCCCTGCTGGATGGCGCGCAGGAGTTTCGCCTGTACGTTAAGGCTCATTTCGCCGATCTCGTCCAGGAACAGCGTACCGGTGTCGGCGAGTTCGAAAAGGCCGATGCGTTCCTCCACCGCGCCGGTGAAAGCGCCTTTGGCGTGGCCGAAAAGTTCGCTCTCCAGCAGTGCCTCGGGAATGGCGGCACAGTTCACCCCGATGAAAGGTTTGGCGTAGCGGGGGCTGTTGTAATGGATTGCCTTGACGACCAGCTCCTTCCCCGTGCCGCTTTCACCCGAGACCAGGACATTGACGTCCTTGTCCGCGACTTTGTTGACGATATCGAACAGGGCCTGCATCGAGCCGCTTTGTCCGACTATTTCGTCGAAACCTTTCTTCTTGATGAGTTCGGTCCGAAGGCGGGCGTTTTCGCGGCGGAGCTGGATGATGTTCTTGAATTGGCCGGTGATTTCCTCCACCGCCGCCGCAGTGGGGATGCGTTCGAACACCGAGCCCCCCACATAACCGTGGCCGCGCGTTTCCATGAACACCTTTTCCATTTCCGCCGGGGTGGTTATGGGGCCGCCGCCGTAGAAAAATTTCAGCCTCCCCCCGGGCACGGCGTCCATCGCCGCGTAGACCCGGTTCAGAAAATTCACCGTGTCGTCGAGGGCTGACTCGGGGGTGTCGCCTTGCGGCTAGAGTGTGAGGCCCAAATTGACGCAGACCGCGTCGAGGCCGGCGGCGGCCAGGCGCTCGGCTTCGGCGGCATTGAAGGCGAAG
>JAVBQR010000200.1:0-23816 GCA_031548865.1 Planctomycetota bacterium | reverse complement strand
GTAAATACCTCTGGATTCCGGCGAAACCGCCCGTTGGGGGTGCAGCAACTGCTTGTGACGCCGGGATGACGTTCTTAGGAGGTATCGATGGAGAGGGTTCGGAGTCGCGTTTCGCATCCGCCTCCTACTTCCGCGTCCCGAACCGGTAGATCGTCGTCTGGGTATACTTCTCGCCCGGGCGGAGAATGACGTTGGCGAAATTCGGGTGATGCACGGCGTCGGGGTGTTTCTGCGCCTCTAGGCAGAAGCCGTATCGTTTGTGGTAGACCTTCCCTTCACGACCGCGGTCGGAACCGTCCAGGAAATTCCCGATATAAAACTGCACGCAGGGTTCGGTGGTGGCCATTTCCAAGGTTCGGCCGCTGTCCGGGTCGAAAACTTCCACGCACCATGCCAAGCCTTCGCGCCCTTTCGATAAAACGTAATTATGGTCGTAGCCTTCGGGTATCTGTGCCAGATCCCGGCCGATGGCCTTCGACACGGTGAAATCCATAGGCGTGCCCTTGACCGGCCGGATTTCCCCGGTGGGAAGGAGGTTCGCGTCGACCGGAGTGTAGGCGTCCGCCCGGATGCGGACTTCGTGGCGGAGGATGTCGCCGGCGCAGCCGTTCAGGTTGAAGAATTCGTGATTGGTGAGGTTCACCGGGGTCGGCCGGTCGGTTACGGCTTCGTAATTGATGACCAGATCTTGTTCCCGTACTTCGTACCAGACGCTGATCTGGAGGTTGCCGGGATAATTTTCCTCGCCGTCCATCGACAGGTAGTCGAGGCGGAGGCGGCCGCCTTCCTGTTTGGCTTGCCAAAGTTTCTGGTTGAAGCCGTGTTTCCCCCCGTGGAGATGGTTGCCGTTTTTCGGATCGGTGTAGAGCTGGTAGTTATTGCCGTCGAGGCTGAATTTGCCCCCGGCGATGCGGTTGGCGACCCGGCCGACGAGGGCGCCAAAGTAATTCGTCTTCGCGAGGTAACCGGCAAGGGAGTCGAAGCCGAGGCCGATTTCGCCGGGGCGGCCCTGACGATCCGGGGTAACCAGGGAGGTGATGATGCCGCCGTAATTGGTGATATCGGCGGAAAGCCCGGTGCCGCCGTCAAGAGTGAAAAGCCGCACCTTGCGGCCGTCCGGAAGGGCGCCCCATTCAAGTTCCTTGATGCGCATGCCATGTTCCTTTCATGAGGTGGGGGGGAAGGATTCGCTGCGGAGCGGATAGCATTGGCCATGAAGGGCATTTTACCCGCTACACGTGACTTTGACAATCCGCCGCCCGGAAAATGTGCCGCTTTTTTTACGGCTTCTTCACTTGCCTTGTCTTCGGAACCTTTGCTATAATGTGCAGTCTGTCTGTTGTGCTGGCATGTTATACTAAATTAGAGGAGGACGCGAGTCATGGCTGGACTGTGGGCGGTGATCCTATTGGTCGTGGTGGTGGCGGCGATTATCGTCCTCACCGGAAAGTACAAGGTTAACGCTTTTCTGGTGCTCCTGCTGGTGGCATTTGTCTATGGGTTCGGCATCGGCCTCCCCTTCAAGGACATTATCGCCAATGTGAAAGCCGGCTTCGGCGGGACCTTATCGAGTATCGGCATCGTCATCATCGCCGGCACGATGATGGGGGTGATTCTGGAGAAAACCGGCGCCGCCTTGGTAATGACCCGGACCATCCTGGGCGTGGTGGGGAAGGACCGTTCGCCGTTGGCGATGAACATCGCCGGCCTGGTCGTGTCCATCCCGGTGTTTTGCGATTCGGGGTACGTTATCCTCACCCCCCTCAACAAGGCTCTCGCCAAGGAAAGCGCGAAGTCGATGGCGGTGATGGCGGTGGCGCTGGCGACTGGTCTCTTCGCCACCCACAGCATGGTCCCGCCCACGCCGGGGCCGATTGCCGCGGCGGGAACGCTGTCGGCGGATCTGGGGACGGTGATTTTGTATGGGCTGATTGCCTCGGTGCCGGCCGCTTTGGCGGCGTATGTGTGGGCAATAAGGGTGGCGTCGAAGTACGACATTCCCGTGAAGGGCGGCGAATCATACAGCGACTTGCTGGCGAAATACGGCAAATTGCCGACCCCGTTCCATTCCTTCCTGCCGCTGGTGCTGCCGATTGTCCTGATTCTCCTGAAGTCGGTGGCGGACCTCCCCTCGAAGCCCTTCGGCGCGGGTTTGGGCGGTTTCCTGTCGAACATCGGCGACCCGGTGGTGGCGCTGCTGATCGGGGTGATATCGGCATTCCTGTTGGTGGCGAAAAAAGACTACAGCGTGGCGGTCGACCAGTGGCTCGGCGGCGGCATCAAGGACGCGGCGATCATCCTCGCCATCACCGGCGCCGGCGGATCCTTCGGGAAAATCCTTCAGTCCTCCCCCCTGGTTGATTTCATCAAGGACAACCTTTCCGGCGCCGGGATCGGGATCTTCCTTCCCTTCCTGATTGCCGCCGCCTTGAAGACGGCGCAGGGGTCGAGCACGGTGGCGATTATCACCACCGCGAACATCATGGCGCCGATGCTGGCGCAACTCGGCATCAATCCGGCCCTGTGCGTGACGGCGATTGGCGCGGGGGCGATGGTGGTGTCGCACGCCAACGACTCGTTTTTCTGGGTGGTGTCGCAGTTTTCGGATCTGCCGGTCAACATCGCCTACAAGGTATACACCGCCGCGACCGCCGTGGAGGGCGCGGTGGCGATGCTGGTGGTTTATGTCTTGTCGCTGGTGGTGTGAGTAATACGGAAGGTAATGGCGTAATAATGAGGACAACACATTGACAACGCGAGAATAACGGGGACATGATGTTTAATTGGCCGGTGGTTTGGCCAATTAAATTTCGTGTCCCCGTTATTCGGCCAGGAATACGCCCGTGACCACCGCTCCTGGCCCGAATTTGCCCCGGATCCCGTCCAATACCCCGGGCAAAACCGTCCGTGTTTCCTTTCCGAACAAAACCCCCTGGCGTTCAGGATCGGCGAGCCTCTCGCCAGTCAGCCACATTCGCCCCACCCGTACCCGGCGGCGAAAAGCTTTCGCCAACAGCCCTTCCCCTAGCGTGAACAAGCAGCCCTCGTCCTGGATGTAGCCGCCGGTCTTTCCCGCCACGCTCTGCATGCCCCCATCCGCATGGAACAAGGTCAGGCGCAATCTTCCCGCCCCGGCCTTGCGTTTACGCAGTTCCGTCCCCAGCTCTTCGGTCAGCCCCCGCAGGACAATCCGCAATTTCTCCGGCGACACCGACGCTTCCCCCAGCACCGCTTCGACCCGCAGCGTTTCTCCCTCGGTATTACCCCCGCCGCCCGGCCGCCATTCACCCGGATTCAGGACCTCCCAGAGGGTCGTACCGCATCTTCTCCCGAACTGCTCCAGCAATTCCGCCCGGGGGAACGGGCGCAATTGGCCGACATGGCGGATATTCAATTCCAGGAGCCGGGTTCGGGTCGCCGGGCTGATTCCGTCAATCCATAATACCGGCACCCGGTCGAGAAAAGCCCCCGCGTCTGCGGAATCAACTTGATGGAAGGGTCCGCCGTCTTCCTCGGCGATGCGGCTGGCCAGGAGGCTCCAGGGCCGGTGTGGGGCGAGTCCGGCGGTGGCGGGGAGGTTTTGGCTGGTTTGCAGGTCGTGGCAGGCGCGTTGGGCCAATTCGCGGCCGCTTCCCCAGAGTCGGTCGGTGCCGCCGATGTCGAGGATGACTTTGCCGTTTCCGGCCGGCTCGACCAGGGGCGAGTAGCGCAGGGCGTGGCTGAGGAGGGCGGCAAGGGCCTGTTCGGCAAGCAGGCGGTCGGGGGTGAAGAAGGCGGCGTCGGGGCAGAGGTCGCGGGCGGCGGAGTAGTGCATTTCCGGGTTGATTCCGGCGGCGTGGGCGATGGGGCAGGAGGCGACGACCCTGCCGAGTGGCTTAAGCGAGGAGACGATGACCACGGGCCGGTTTGCCAGCTGTGGGTTGGCGGCCTTGCGTATGGCGGCTTCGAAAGCGGGGATGCGCAGGGTGAGGAGACTGGGGACGTTCATGGCTTCAGGTTGGTTTTTCCTGTGCAGAATGGCTTGCAGCCGATATCTTGGCAAAGTATCAATCATACCACCGACCCCTGCCTCTGCTCAACAGGAATCATCTCCGCCGGGCGCATCACCGGCAACTTGCCGCCATCCCGGTCCCGTAGGGTTGCGCGCGGCGGCAAAGCTTGCGGCGGGATCGGGTTGAACTCCCGCGCCTCCGACAACGCCGCCGCCTTCTCGACCGCCCGATCCCCTTTCCGAACCGCTTCCGCCTGCAGGTAGCGCTGTCCGTAAACGATCCCCTCCAGGTCCTTGACCAAATTCAACAATTCCTTTGCCTGCCCCGACAAGTCCTCCGCCGCGCCCGCCGACTCCTCCGCCGTCGCCGCGTTCTCCTGGGTCACCTTGTCCATCGCCGCCACCGCCTTGTTCACCTGTTCCACCCCCAGTGCCTGTTCATTCGTGGCTGTCGAAATCTGGGTGACCAGTTGCCCCACATTCTCCGCTTCCCTCTCAATCTCCAGGAACGATTCCGACAACTGCTCCACCTGCTCCGAACCCAGGCGGATGCGGTCCACCGTGCCCTGGATCAAATCCGAGGTTTCCTTCGCCGCCTGGGAGGAACGCATCGCCAAATGCCGCACCTCGTCCGCCACCACCGCGAACCCCTTCCCGGCCTCGCCCGCGCGCGCCGCCTCCACCGCCGCGTTCAAGGCCAACAGGTTTGTCTGGAAAGCAATTCCCTCGATGGTCTTGATGATGTGACTGATCTTTTCCGACGCCTGGCTGATTTCCCCCATCGCCAGCGTCACCCCCTTCACCGTCTCCGAACCGCCGGCGATAAGCCCCAGGCTGTTGTTCGAGGTGATCTGGGTTTTTTGCGCGCTGTCCGCGTTCTGTCGGGTCATCGAAGCCATTTGTTCCAAGGCGGAGGACGTTTCCTCCAGGGACGAAGCCTGCGAGGTCGCCCCTTCCGCCAAAGTGTTCGCCCCCGCCGCCATTTGTCCGGCGATCTGGCTGACGTCCGAGGAACGGTCGCTCAAGCCGGAAATCGCGCCAATCAGGGAACGGTTCAGCCGCCGCACCGAATAGACCGCCAGTCCCGCCCCGAAGACAATAGCCGCCAGGCCGGCGAAGGCCAGAATGAACCAAGCCCGCCGGTAGTCCGCCTTGGCTACGGCGATGGCCTTCTCCAGGCCTGCGTCACCAAACTTGACCACTTCGGTGATCAAGCGGGATTCCTCGCGGCGGGTGGGATTGCACTCCTCCATGAGAATCGCGAAGGCGCGGGCGTTCGAATTCTGGATCGCCAGGTCGTAGACCCGTTGGAAGATGCGCGGGCCGTTCCCGCGCCACGGCTTCAGGTCGTTCCAGTAAATGCGGGAGGGATCGGCGAGGGCGGGATTGATGAACTCGGGTGGCAGGGAAAAGGCGCTTTTTTCCACTGTCGCCGTCCCCTTGTCGAAAACGATGTGGCTCTCCGCTTGTTTCGCGAGAGCGGCCCCGAAGTCGGCAAGCTGCGGATCGGCGACCGCCGGGTTGGTGAGGAGCCGTTCCAGCCGGTTCAGGGTCGCCGTAAGCCGGGCTAGTTCGGCTTTCCCGATCTCGCTTTCCTTTTGGAGCTGTTCCTCGTTTGTAACCAGCGCCATCAGTTTTTCCTGAACTTCGAGGCTGCGTACCCCCTCCAAAGATTGTGTTGCCAATAGCGCCGTCGCACGCCCCAATTCCGAAGCGTCATTTTCGACGGCGTTGAAAATGCTTTTAAGCGGCACATCGTAGTGATGCCAGAAAGCCCGACTGTCGCCGGAGGCCAGGGCGGCGGCGTAAACCTTGCTGTTGGCCTCGCTCTCCCGATAAATCCGTTCGATAATGCCCTTGTGCTTGCTCCACAGCTCCTGCAGAGCCGCCCATTCGTTCTCGACGCCGTGGGTCTGGGGCGGGGAAGCGAGGCTGGCATCGATGCCGGCGACGCTTTGATCCAGTCTCGACTTTTCCACCGCCTTCTGTTCCGCGGTGGGGGCGAGTACGATTTCCCGCACGGAAATGAGCACATCCTGCATGGAGGACTTGATGTCCTTCAAGGTAGAGACGTCGGAGGCGAGGCGGATTTCCGTTTTCATGGCTTCGTTGATGTTGTACATGCCGTAAAGCCCGATCGCGGTGGCGAAAATGGTCAGGAATATCAGGAGCAAGGCAATACCGTAAATGCGGGCCTGAAAAGACATGGCTTCTCCTTGTGGACATAAATTGAAATCCCCCGTCAAATGTCCGGTATCAGGATTGCGCCACTTTCATGCGGATCCGGCCGAAAAATGTGCGTTAATTAATTGCCACGAAATTGTGACAAGGCCAAACTTGTCCCGCCGGGAAACTAAATTCGGCCCGGCGCCTTGTAGCAAAGGGCCGGGCCGATTGAATTATACCGCCAACGCGGCAAGCTGGGATTGGTGCGCCTTACGCTTTTCCATGCGTTTCAGTGTCGCGGGTCTTGGCTTGTTGCTGCATCTTGACGTTGAGACGTTGGCTTGCCCGCAGGTTCTTCTCCTGATCCCGGGCGCTCTTGGAGAAGAGCCAGGTGATCATGACGAAGAAGACCGGGACGAAGAAGATGCCGAAGGCGGTGTTGGTGACCATGCCGCCGACGATGCCGACGCCGATGGCGGATTGGGCGCCGGAACCCGCCCCTTTGGCCATGGCCAGGGGAAGGACGCCCAGGATAAAGGTCAACACCGTCATCATGATCGGCCTCAGGCGCAGGCGGCAGGCTTCAAGCGCCGCCTGGGAGACGGTCATGCCCTCTTTCTCATGGAGTTCCTTGGCGAATTCGACGATGAGGATGGCGTTTTTGGCGGAGAGGCCGATGATGGTGAGGAAACCGACCTGGAAGTAGACGTCGTTCGATTTATCGAAGAGAAGGGCGGCGGCAGCAACGCCCATGATGCCGATGGGGATGGAGAGGAGAATCGAGAAGGGGATGCTCCAGCTTTCGTAAAGGGCGGCCAGGAACAGGAAGATGGCGATGATGGAGAGGGTGTAGAGGGCGAGGGTTTGTTCGCCGGAGGCGCGTTCCTGGTAGGAGAGGCCGGTCCAGGAGAGGCCGATGCCCGGGTCGAGGCGTTTGACGATTTCCTCGCAGGCGGCCATGGCTTGCCCGGTGGAGACGCCGGGAGCTGGGGAACCCATGATTTCGACGGAGGGCAGGCCGTTGTAGCGTTCGAGGCGGGGGGAACCGTAGGTCCATTCATTGGTGATCAGGGCGCCAAAGGGGACCATTTTGCCGAGGGTGTTACGGATATACCATTTGTCGAAGTCTTCCGGGACCATGCGCGCGGAGGCTTCGGCCATGACAATCACTTTCTTGATGCGGCCTTCGTTCAGGAAGTCGTTGATATAGCCCGAGCCCCAGCCGTTCTGGAGCATGTCGTGAATGTCCGAAAGGTTGACCTGATAGGAGAAGGCTTTGGCCTGGTCGATGTCGATTTTGAATTGGGGGGTGTCGTCCATGCCGTTGGGTCGGGATTGCCGGAGGCGGTCGGCGAATTCGGGCGAATAGCTCATGGCGAGGAACTGGTCCCGGGCCTGCATCAGTTTTGCGTGACCGACGCTGGCCTGGTCCTGGATTTGCGCGTCGTAGCCGCCGGCGATGCCGAGTTCCACCACCGCGGGCGGGACGATGGCGTAGACTTGGGCGTCACGGATATTTTGGGCGAAATTGACGTTGGCGCGATGGGCGACGTCGAAGACCCGCAGTCCCGGGCCGGTTCGCTCTTCCCATTTGCGGAGCCGCACGAAGGCGAGGGCGGAGTTTTGCCCGCTGCCGGCGTAGGAGAAACCGCAAACGTGGAAGATGGCGTCCACGGCTGCCTTCTCCTCCTCCAGAAAATATTTCGCGACCTGTTCTGCGGCTTTCTGGGTGCGGTTGGTGGTAGCGCCGGCGGGAAGCTGCAATTGCACCATGAGGATACCCTGGTCTTCGTCGGGGAGGAAGGAAGTGGGGATGTGACGGAAGGAATAAACCAGGATGAGGCAGAAAATTATGTAAAGAAAGAAGTACCTGGTCCAACGGGCGATCATATGACCGACCAGGGAGACGTAGCCCCGCACGCACCAGGCGAATCCGCGGTTGAACAGTTTGAAGAACAAATTGATGCCGTGTCCGATGAAGGTTTTCGGTTTCGGGCGCTGATCTTCGGGGAGGAAATCCTCGGTCTTGAGGATGGTGGCGCAGAGGGCCGGGGTGAGGACGATGGCGACGAAGACCGACAAGGTCATGGTGGTGCAGACGGTGATGGAGAACTGGCGGTAGATGACGCCGGTGGAACCGCCAAAAAAGGCCATGGGGAGGAAGACCGCGACCAGGACCATGGCGGTGCCGACCAGGGCGCCGGTGAGCTGCTCCATGGATTTTTCCGCCGCGGCCTTTGGCGAAAGTCCCTCTTCGGAAATTAGGCGTTCGACGTTTTCCACCACGACGATGGCGTCGTCCACGAGCAGGCCGATGGAGAGGACCATGCCGAGCATGGTCAGGGTATTTATGTTGAAGCCGAAAGCCAGGAGGGCGCAGAAGGACCCCAGGAGCACGACCGGGACGGCGATGGTGGGGATGATGGTGGTGCGCCAGTTCTGGAGGAATACGAAGAGGACCAGAATGACCAGGATGATGGCTTCGATGAGGGTTTTCACCACTTCGCGGATGGACAACCGGACAAAGGGCGAGGTGTCGTAGGGGAAGTCGTAGTCGAGGCCGGGGGGGAAGAACTCCCGGGAACTCTCGAGGAAGGCCTTGACGCTGTCGGCGGTCTCGAGGGCGTTGGCGCCGGAGGCGAGCTTGATCGCCATGCCGGCGGCGGGCAGGAGGTTGTAGCGGGCGATGGTGGAGTAGCTGTCCTGGCCCAATTCGACCCGGGCGACGTCCTTCATGCGCAGCACCGAGCCGTCGGTGTTGACCCGGATGTACATGTCCTCGAATTCCTTGGCGGTTTGCAGCTGGGACTGGGCGCTGATGGTGGCGTTGAGTTCGCGGGTCCCGTCCTGAGGGGTGTCGCCGAGCTGACCGGAGGAGACTTGGAGGTTTTGGAGTTGAATCACCGACTGCAGATCGGAAAAGGTGAGGTTGTAGTTGGACAATTTCACCGGGTCGACCCAAATCCGCATGGCGCGTTCGGCGCCGAAAATGTCGATTTCACCCACGCCCGAGATGCGGGAGGCGGCGTCCTTCAGGTAGGTGTTGACATAGTCGGAAATGTCGCCTTCGTCCATGCTGCCGTCCCGGGAGACGAAGGCGGTGACCAGGAGGTAGGTGGCGGTGGATTTCGAAACGGACAGGCCCTGCCGCTGCACTTCCTGGGGTAGCTTCGGCGTTGCCAGCGAGAGTTTGTTTTGCACCTGGACCTGGGCGACGTCGGGGTCGGTGCCGTTTTGGAAGGTCAGGGTGATGGTGACGCTGCCGGAGGACTGGCTTTGCGAGGCCATGTAGAGCAGGTTGTCGATACCGCTCATGTTCTGTTCGATGACCTGGGTGACGGTGTTTGACAACGTTTCGGCGCTGGCGCCGGGATAGTTGGCGGTGATAACCACGGAGGGCATGGCGATGTCGGGGTATTGCGAAATGGGAAGCTGGATGATGGAGATGACGCCAGCAAGCATCATGACGATGGCGATGACCCAGGCGAAGATCGGGCGGTTAATGAAAAATTTTGCCATAGTGTTGTGATCCTGGTTAGTTGGTCAGGCTTCTAACTGAACTTTTGCAAAGTGGCGATTTAACCGCCAATCGCCACTTTGCAAAAATCGTTTTTGCCCGGATTTCAAGGGTTTTTGATTTTACAAAATCGCCATTCGGCGGTTTGAATGGTGATTTTGCAAAAGTCCAGCTTCTAAGTGAATTCCTTGGCGGCGGTTTCCGGAAACGGCTTGCGGTCTGGTCCGCGGTCTCCTACTGCTTCCCGTTCGCCTGCTTTTCGGCTGCCGGTGCTTCCACCGCGTTCACTTTCGGCGCCGGCGCGCCGGGCAGGACGCGGATGCGCTGGCTGCCTTCGACTACCACGCGTTCCCCGGCCGACAGGCCGTCCGAGAGGAGCCAGTCCTCGCCGGTGGTGCGGACGGTGGTGACGGGGCGCTGTTCGACCGTGTCGTCCTTTTTCACGACCAGGACGTAGGCGGAGCCGTCGGGCTTGCGCATCAGGGCGCGCTGGGGGGCGGTGATGGCGTCCTGGTGGCGCTCGACTTCCAGGTGGGCTTTCACGAACATGCCGGGCAGGAGGACCTGGTTGGGGTTGGGGAATTCGGCCCGGAGATTGATGGTGCCGGTGGTTTGGTCGACAGTGACGTCGGCGAAGAGGAGTTTGCCTTTTTCCTCGTAGGTTTTACCGTTGTCGAGGACGAGGGACATGGCGCCGTAGGATTCGCCGGTGTTGCGCAAAATGCCGGCCTGCATGCTGTCGCTTTGCCTGAGCATCCAGGCGATGGGCTGGGTGACGTCGACGTAGATGGGGTCGAGCTGTTGGACGGTGGCGAGAGGGGAGGGCTGGTTGGTCGTGACCAGGGCGCCGACGGTGACGTTCGACTTGCCGATGCGCCCGGAGATGGGCGCGAGGACCTTGGCGTAATCGACATTGATTTTGGCGATGCGGACTTCCGTTTCGGCGATGGTGACTTCGGCGTCGGCCTCTTTCGCCTGGGCGGCCACCTCGTCGTATTCCTGGCGGTTGACGGCGTTGGCGTCGACGAGCTGCTCGTAGCGGTTCTTTTTCACATCGGCCATGTCGGCGTTGGCATAGGCCCTGGCGAGTCCGGCTTCGGCGCGGGCGAGCTGGGCTTCATAGGTGGCGGGGGCGATTTGGTAGAGCTGGTCGTCCTTCTTGACGTCGGAGCCTTCCTCGAAAAGGCGATCCTGGATAATCCCCTCGACCTGCGGCCGGACTTCGGCGATCAGGTAGGCGACGACGCGGCCATTCAGCTCCTCGGTGATGCTGACCTCGCGGGGTTGCACGGTAATGACGTTGACGGTGGGAGGCGGCGCTTCTGCCGGTGCCGTGGCGGGTTTGCGTTTACCTTCCACGATTTCCTTGCCACTGTCGATTAGTTCGTTCACCTTGCCCAGGGCGGATTGTTTCGCTTCGGGGTTAGTGTGGAGGTAATAACCGACGCCGGCGGCGGCGAGGATGACCAGAATCAGCAGGATGTTTTTCATCGAGAATCACCTTATTAAAATCGCGTTGAAGTTGAGTCGCGTTGCAATTTGTTAATAAACGCGTGCAAGCCTAAACGGCGCCGCATTTCGACGTCAGACATGTGGTTGGCAGGTTGTCGTGTTCAGCTATGTATGTACCGATACTTAACAGGATGGTGCATAAAACATTGAACCTAGCGTATAATAAGGAAAATTGTCCTGCGCGCAAGTTTTTTTACGTTGTAAGTTGTGAAAGTCCCGCGGAATGTCTATAGCCGCAAACATTTTACTATGGAAATGTGTTTTCGCCAACCCAAGTCGCCCCATTTGCATTAATCCATAACAAAAGGGGCAGCCATTTCCGGCCGCCCCTAGCATTGCTTGACAAATATTCCTCAGCCCGTTCCCTTGAGTAAATGCAGCAGATCGTAACCTGTCACCGTCAGCATTAAAAATAGGAGACATACCAGGCCAATCCACTGCGCCGTCTCCTTCACCGCCGGCGGCGGCGGCCTGCCCATCAGCCATTCAATCAGGAGAAACACCAAGTGCCCACCGTCCAGCACCGGGAAGGGGAGGAGGTTGCACACCCCCAGGTTGACGCTGATCAGCGCCAGAATATACAGAAAATAGGCAAAACCCCGGTCGTCGGCGATTTTGATGATCCGGAACAGCTGCACCGGCCCCCCTACCGCGTCCAAGGGCAAATCCCGCACCACTAGCTTATGCAGCACCCGGTAGACGGTCAGGCTGAGGTCAACCCATTTCTTGCCGGCTGCCGCCACCGCCGGGAAAAAAGACATCGGCCGCACTTCTTCCGCCGTTTTCAGGAGAATCGGCAGACGGCTCCGCAAGCCGGCCGCCAACGGATCCTCGAGGATGAAGTCCGGCGTTTCGGTGACGAAAGTCTTCAACCCGGAACCGTACTGGGAACCTTCGGGGAAAAGGAAGCGGAGAGTTGTTTTGCTCAGGTCCGGCGAATACTGCAGAGCCGCCAGCCTCGCCCCCGCCAGCCGTTTGGTCCCGCCCAGGTGCGTTGCGGCGAAGGAGCCGGCTTCGACGGTGGTAATGGGCCCCGGCGACAGGTCGACGCCAATCATCGGGCGGCGAAATTCCATATTTATACGCGGCGCCAAACGGAGCGACAGGTTGGCGTCCGGTATCCCGCCCCTTACCGGCATGCCGGCCAGTTCGTCGTCCGGCTTTTGCCTCTGCACGAAGAGCCGCACACTGTCCGACGCTTCTTCCTCGACCGCTTCGCGTATCGACTTGCCCAGCGGCAACTGCTTGCCGTTAAGCCCGGTCAGGTAATCGCCCGGCTGAGCCAAACCTTCAAGCGGGGAACCGGGGATGACGCTGTCAATCAGGAATCCCTTTGCCCCTTCCATCTGTCCCGTGACTCCCAACAGGGTGTCCGTTTCCGGATCCTGATGCGCCGTCTCGGCCATCAAGGCCGGGGTCGCCTTGACGGTCAGGGGGTCACCGTTCCGGTTTATTTCGACTTTGACCGGTTTCAACGCCGCCCGCAGGATCATTTCCATGAACTCGCGGGTCGAGCCGATGCGGTGCGGTTCGGCTTGGTCCGGCATTTGATAGGCGACCACCAGATCTCCCGGCCGTAAACCCGCCTTCGCGGCCGGGCCTTCCGGCATGACATTTCCAATCGCCACCGCGATATTCAGCCCCAAATCCCATTCGCCGAATGTTTCCAGAGGAGCCTGGAAGGTATGGCTCTGGCCGTTGGGGTTCTGCACGGTCAGGCGCACCGTTTTTCCCGGCAGGCGTTCGGTGAGCTGATCAATCATCTCCCCCCGGTTCGGGGCGATGGCGGTGCCGTCGACCGAGGTAATTTCGTCCCCGACTCCGAGCTTCCCCGCCAGCATTTCGTTGAACACCGGATCGTCGACCACTCCGCCGACTATCCGCGACTTCTCCGGCTCCACCCCGATGCTGTTCAGGTTGCCGCGCATATTGGACGGCCGGCCCTTGACCCTGATGTTCATCGGCAACACCCTGCCGTCCTCGGCCTTGCGTTCCAGGTCGACGTCCACTTCGCCGCCGGCGCCGGCCATGGCGATGGCTTCGGCGGCGTCCTCGAATGAGCCGATGGTCCGGCCATTCACCTTGATGATACGGTCGCCGGCCTTGAAGCCGTGAATCGCCGCCGGGCCGTTCGGATCGAGGTTGCCGAGAATCGGGGGGATGAAGGGGATGCCGTACATGTAGGCGGCGATCAGGACCAGGAAGCCAAACAGGAAGTTCATCAACACTCCGCCCGAGAACACCAGCGCCCGTGCCCAAAGCGGCTTGTTCTGGAGTTCATCGGGGGCGTTCGATTGGCGTTCCATCCTGGGGTCGTCGTTTTGTCCTGCCATGGCGCAGTAGCCGCCGAGGGGCAAGGCGCCGATGCCGTAGACGGTTCCCTTGTATTCCTTCTTTAGAGCCAGCCCGAAGATGTCGAAGCCGACGAAAAAACGTTCGACCCTTACGCCGGTAAAGCGTGCGGCCAGGTAATGCCCGAGTTCATGCACAAAGATGAGGAGCGAGAAGGCGGCGATTACCACGATGATTTGCGTCACCGCGCCGAAGCTGGGAATTAGATCTAGCAATTTTCTCCCCTGTCAGACAATATGCGAAACCCCACCGTTCGGGGTGGGGTCAGGTTAGTTCGATTCTATATAAATATGTCGGCGGAGAAAAGGAAAACTTCGCCGATTCGCCGGTCGCAAATATTTCCCCGTAGCGGAGCTATTTTTCCGGCGTCGCCGTCTGGGCTTTCGGCCCCGCTTCGCCACTATGGGATTTGGCGTATCCTTCATGCCTCCGCCGCCGTTCGGCCGCCCGCGCCGCTTTGGCCTCATCCCAGATTTTGCCGCGTTCGGGACCGAGCACTTTCGAGACCTCCGCGTCCATCCGTTTGCAAACCCCGCGGATTTCCTGGAAGGATCCCTTGCGAATCCCCTCGACTTCCCGCATGTGGCTATCGATAATCCCCCGGAGTTGCTCCCCTTCATGGGGATTCACCTCGACCAGCGACTCCATCCGTTGCATCATCGCTTCGGCGATGGCGTCCGGCCGAGGCGGCACCCAATGCATTTTCTTTTTGAAAAACAGGATGGTGCCGCCGGCGCCGATCACCACCCCGGCCAGGACCGCCAGCGCCAGCAACGCCAGCGCCTTCCAATAACGCCTGCCGTGAATGCTGTTATGCCGCGCCAACAGGCGTTTCGATTCGGACAGTGAAAGCTGCTCGCTCATAAGACATCCATTACATTCAACAGCGAATCAAAGGCGGCGAAGGGGCTGGACATTTCCGTCCACGCCATCACCGCGAACACGGAAATGCCTATCGCCACCGCCGCCGCCGCCGCGAGGCCTCCGGCGAAGTAACTGCCCAGGGGAAGACAGAGCACACGGCTATCGTCCTCCCGTTCCAGGCCGCGGATTTTCTCCATGACGGAATTTACATCCAGAGGTCCCGGACTGGAGCGTTCTTTGGCCAATTCGGCCAGACGTTCGAGCTTTGTCACGAATGCATCCATTCCAACCTTCCTTTCCAGGGTTCCTTGTCACCCAATTTCTTCAATTTCTGTTTGGCCCGGTAGAGCCTCACCGCCACCATCACCCGCGTCCAGCCCATGCGTTTGGCGATTTCATCCTGATTGAGGTTCTCGAGGTACATCAGGGTCATCGCGAGGCGGTCGTCGGCTGGGAGGGTCTCCAACAAGTCATAGAGCAGTTTGGCGGCTTGGTCCGGGTCACCGGGAGAAGCGTGATTATTCTCCTCCCGGGTTAGTTCCATATTTTCATGCAATGGGACCTTGTTCTTGTCCTTATCGCGTTTTTTCCAAAAATTATAGCCGGTCAATGTGGCGATACGCGCCAACCAGTGCCGGAACGGAGCGTCGCCGCGAAATTTCCCTAGCGACAGATAGGCTTCGACAAATACGTCATGGGCCAAATCGTCGGCTTGCTCGGGAGTTCGCGCGAAGTTCCGCATTTGCTTTCTAACCGCTTCGCCGTGTCGGGCGATAATCCCCGAAAATGCTTCCGCATCGCCTTCGAGGGTGGCGGCGGCATCGGCGAGATCAAGTTCGTCTGCGTTTGTTGCATCTGGCATAAGTGCGGCAAACTCCGAAAGGCGGCGGGGCTTTTTTCCCGGTTTTCTTCCCGGCATGGGGTTTTGCACTGCCTGGAGATAAACCAAAGCGGCGGAGCACACACTAGGGCCACTCCGCCGCCAAGCCATACCTTTCATTATAGTGAAGGCCGCGCTTACTGCAATGCGGGACTTGGCTTCAGGTAAAAATTCCTTTCCTGATTTTTTCGAGAGGCACAGGCATTTATGCTTTTGCCTCCCTGGTTGTTTTATCGACCGGGCCGGCGGATAATTCCCGCCAAACCCGGCCGATATAACTTTTTAACACCTTCGACGCAAACATGTTTCCTTAAAGCTGCGGAGCGGGATTCACGACCGGGCCGGGGCCGCGCATCATTTTGGGGTTGTTCTGGCCTCTCGGACCTTTTTGGAAACCGCGGTCCTTGCCGCCCCAGCGCCCTTTCCACTGATCCTTCATGTCATCGAGTTTCTTCTGCTGCTCTTCAGTCAGGATGTTCTTAAGGTCGGTCTTGAGCTGGTTTTTCATCACTTCCAGTTTGCCGCGGGCCGCGCCAAGGTTCTGGTTCAGGCTGATAATCGTGCCGCTGTCCGGATTCGGGGACTTCTGGAGTTCGCGAAGCTGGTTACGCAGGCCCTGCATTTCCATGCGGTTCTGGAGACGATTGCGGAAATTATTGGTCAGGAGATCGACAAGTTGGTTTTTCTGCGCGTCGGTGAGGTCCAATTGTTCCATAATCCGCCCGTGGCTGATCCCCGGAAGGCCCATCATTTCGGCGCCATCACCGAAGGGACCAAACCCGCGCGGGCCGTTGTGGCCCCAACCGCGACCGCCCATCATGCCTCTGTGGCCCATCATTCCCATCGGACCGGGTCCGCCGGGCCCGCGCATGCCGGGGTGGCCCATCATTCCCATTCGTCCTGGGCCGCCGGGTCCGCACATGCCGGGCTGGCACATCATTCCCATTGGTCCGGGTTCGCCCGGCCCGCCCATTTGTTCACCGGGAGGGGGGGTGCGCATTCCGGGGGGAATCGCCGGCCCGTGGCCGCGGCCGCCTCTCCAGCGCATCCCGGGTCCGTACCAGTTGTGGCAACGCGGGTCGGCGGGGTTATTCCAACAGGGGTTGCCGTAACCGGCCTGGCCGTCGTCGGGGTTGTCATATTGCACGACATCTTCCGGTACGTCTTCGTCCTCGGCGGCGAAAGCGGTCTGGAGGGAGAAGGCGAGCATGGCGGCGGCGCACAGCAGAGACATTTTCTTCAACATTCAATTCTCCTTAAGTCGCAAGTGTTTCTGCAAAAAGATATTCCGATGAAAAAAATTTGTTTTTACAAACCAGCTATCAGGGAGGTGGGTATGATTTTTCGCGGGGCGGACCTGTTCCCTTGCCTTTTACGGGGTTTTTCTTAAGCTTTTGTTTACCGCCTCCTTTTTTCCGGTTCTTTTTCTTTCATGCTTTACTAGTGTTTGCCGGCCTCCCGGTGTTACAAAAAAAATACCTTTTCCCCATTTTGGCTCCGCGGGCGGCAGGAGGTTGGTTTAACGGAAGTTTTTGGATCTGCTCTTCATATGGAAAGGTTTACCATGCCCACTACCCGGCGTGTCCCCATGGGTTCGGTGTCAATAGGCGGTGGCGGTTTGACGCTTATCGCCGGACCTTGCGTAATCGAATCGGAGCGCCACGCGCGGCTGATGGCGGAGAAACTGGCCGGGATTGCCGCCGCGGTGCATTTGCCCTTTGTCTTCAAGAGTTCTTACGAAAAGGCGAACCGCTCCAGCCAGGCCGGATTTCGCGGTCCCGGCCTGGAGAAGGGTTTGAAAATTCTCGCCGCCATCAAGAGGGACCTCGGCGTACCGATTCTCTCCGACGTCCACGAAACGGCGGAAATTGCCCCGGCGGCGGAGGTCCTGGACGTTATCCAAATCCCCGCCTTCCTCTGCCGGCAGACCGGTTTCCTCGATGCCGCCGGTAGGTCGGGGCGTCCGGTGAATATTAAAAAAGGCCAGTTCATGGCTCCCTGGGACATGAAGAACGCGGCGGAAAAGGTGACGGCGACCGGTAACGCCAACGTCATTCTCACCGAACGCGGCGTGTCGTTTGGCTATAACAATCTGGTTGCCGACCTGCGTGCCTTGCCGATTATGCGCGAATTCGGGTTTCCGGTGGTTTTCGACGCTACCCATTCGGTGCAGCTCCCCGGCGGGAATGGTACCTGCTCCGGCGGTGACAGGGAAATGGCGAAGGTTCTGTCCCGCGCGGCGGTCGCGGCCGGGGTGGACGGTTTGTTCCTGGAGGTTCACGACCATCCGGAGCAGGCCTTGTGCGACGGGCCGAACATGATCCGCCTGGGGGATTTACAGGAGTTGCTAACGGTTTTGTTGGCTGTGCAAAGTGCGGTGGAGAGGGTGATCTGAGTCGGCAATCGTGTGATATGTGACGGGAATTATGGTATACTGATAACAATGGCTCGTGGAATGGGAAACGGTTATGCCTTTTACCCCTTTGTCGCCATTGAACGATTTCGTCTTCAAGAAACTGATGGGCAATCGAAAGCGCACGGCGCGGCTGGCCGAATTTCTCCAGACCGTCATCGATATACCCAAGGAGGAATACGCTGACATCAGGATCATGAACCCCGAAATTCCGAGGGATTTCCGGGATGGAAAGAGTTGTGTCCTCGATGTAAAAATCCAAACCAAATCCGGCTGGATCATCAATGTCGAGATTCAGGTCGAACCGCAGGATTGGATGCACCGACGCATCCTCTTTTATGCCGCCAGGATGATTACCGAACAAGTCGGCAAAGGAGAAGATTACGATCAGGTCAAACCGGT
This sequence comes from Planctomycetota bacterium, assembly GCA_031548865.1. Classification (GTDB taxonomy): domain Bacteria; phylum Planctomycetota; class SZUA-567; order SZUA-567; family SZUA-567; genus JAJBSZ01. The sequence continues at coordinate 5,719 of JAVBQR010000200.1, read as the reverse complement.
AATCAGCATTGTCATTTCCAAACATCAGTTGTTGTCCCATGGGAAAAATTATCACCATTGCTTCACCCTTTATGACCGAAAAGAACGGATCAAATTTCCGGGGCGGCTCATGGAGATTCATACTCTGGAAATCCCCAAATTGCCGCCCGAATCGGATTCCATGCCGCTATGGTCCTGGCTACGTTTTTTTGCCGCCAAAACCAAAGGAGAATTCGCTATGACTTCCAGGAAACATCCCGCCATTGCCGAGGCCCTACAGGACCTCATGGAGTTGAGTTCGAATCGGCGCTTCCGCTGGTTGGCCGAGCAACGCGAATTGGCGCGCCGTGACGAAGCAGGCCGTAATTCGTATCGCAACCGCATCGCGGAAAAACGCGGTGAAAAACGGGGAATATTACGTGGGCTGGAACGGGGAATGGTACGGGGTATGGAACAAGGTATGGAAAAGGGTATGGAACGCGGATTGGAAAACGGGTTGGAACGCGGAGCCAAACAAAAAGCGCTTGATACAGCCAGGATAGCTTTGCGGAAAAACTATCCTACCGGCGAGATTGTCGAGCTGTCCGGTTTGACCGTCGAGGAAATTGCGCAGTTGCGGGAAAGCCTGGGGCTGTGATTGACTGTCATGGTATTATCCAAAAGAATAGCCTACAAATACAGCCTGACCTTTTGCTGGACCCGGTTGTCGATGCCATTGTAAGGAGCCCCGCATGTCCGCCAATACCCCCGCCTCCCCTCAATCCCAACGCATCCTTCCCAAGGAAAAAACCGTCTACGTCATCGGCCACCGCAATCCGGACACCGACTCCGTGGTCTCCGCTTACGCCTACGCGGCCTTGAAATCCGCCCTCGGCCTGAGGAACTGCCGCCCCGCCCGGGCCGGCAAAACCACCCCGCAGACCGATTACATTTTCAACCGCTTCAACACGCCCCTTCCCGAGTTCCTCCCCGACCTGGTACCCAAGGTCGATTATTTCGACAGCCACGGCGCCCACACCATCGGCGCCAACGTCTCCTTGTGGGAAGCGATGGCGGTGATGCGCCAGCACGACGGACAAGCCTTGGCCGTGGTCGACGAACAGGGCTGCTTCCATTCGCTCCTGCATTACGGCTCCATTGCCGAACGTCTCCAGCATATCAACAATCCCAACCAGAAGACGGCGGTGCAGACCAGCATCGACCTCATCGCCTCGACCCTGCATGCCCAGCGCATAACCACGCACAATTCGCTGGAAATCCGCAAAAGTCCGATCATGGTGGCGGCCTCGGAGTTCAACACTTTTGTCGATTACATGAAGTCGACCGTTGCCGCGAACACCATCGTCATTTGCGGCAACCGCAAGGACGTCCAGCGCCACGCCGTCCGCTCGAACGTGCGTCTGTTGATTGTCACCAACGGTAACGTCCTGGATCGGGAGATTCGCGAGGAGGCGGAAGCGCGAGGCGTTTCGGTACTCTCCAGCCCCTACGATACCTCTTCTACCACGCTGCAAATCATCTACTCGACCCCGGTCGTCAGCATCTCCTCGCAGGACCTCCGGCCGGTGAACCGGAACGACCCCATCAAAAAAATAACCCCGTACCTTTCCGATGCGCCGGGGAAGTCGCTGCCGGTAGTCAACGACGCCGGCAAGGTGGTGGGGGTGATTACCGAATCGGACCTTTACCGCGAACCGAACATCGAGGTGATACTCGTCGATCACAACGAATTCTCCCAGGCCATCGAAGGCATCGAAAATTACCGGGTCCTGGAAATCGTCGACCACCACCGCCTCGGCGTCGCCCCCACCCGGGCGCCCATCACTTTCATCAACAAGCCGGTCGGCGCCACCTGCACCATCGTTGCGCAAATGTTCCAGGAATACCGGGTACCCATGTCCATGAACCTGGTTTCGCTGTTGTTGGCCGGCATCATCTGCGACACCCTGATCCTCAAATCGGCCACCACGACCCAGGCCGACCGCGACATGGCCGAGTACCTCTCGAACATCGCCAACTTCGACATCGAAAAGTTCGGCAAGGAAATTTTCCTGGCCGCCAGCCGGGTCAGCGGCCGCAGCGCCGCCGAGCTGATCAGCCAGGACGCGAAGGAATACGAGGAACAGGGGGTCAAGTTCCTGGTTTGCCAAATCGAAGTGGAAACGCCCCAGGAGGTACTCCGCCGCAAAGGGGAACTCCTTTCGGCCCTGGAGGAAAAGCGGGTCAAACAGGGCTACCTCTTCGCCGCGCTCCTGGTCACCGACATCACCGTCCTTTCCAGCCTCATGTTCCTCGCCGCCGAGCCGAAGTTCCTGCCCTGTGTGACCATGAACCAGGTGGCGGAATCGGTCTACGAGATGCGGGGGATTGTTTCCAGGAAGAAACAGCTCATGCCGATGTTATCGGAAATGATCGAAAAATATCACGGCCTCTGAGTGGCTGATTTTCACTGAACCCGCACCCCTTCTCCATCCGATAACATAATACGGACCGGAAGTGAACGGACGCTCGCCAGGGCCACGCGTCCGACCGGGGACCGTCAACAATTGGAGAAAGGGGTATAACCTTGTCCACGCTGAGCCGAACCAATCATGCCGACATCAACGAATTTCTGACCTACCTGGATAAGGAGCGGAACATGTCCGAACATACGGTCAGAAATTACGGCGTGGACCTCGCCCAATTTCTGTCCCATTTGGTGGACGTCAGCCAGGCCGGCGAATTCCCCGATCGCGTAACGCATCTGCAAATCCGCGCCTTCATGGCCGACTTGTCGGAAAAGGGCGCTTCGCGGCAAACCGTGGCCCGGAAAATCGCGGCGCTCCGCTCCTTCTACAAATATCTCCAGCGGCAGGGCCGCGTCACCGCCAATCCGGCCCGGGTCGTCCACACCCCGAAGCTGGAGAAAAAAATCCCCGCCTTCCTCACCGTTTCCATGATGGAACGCCTCCTCGCCGCGCCGGAAGGCGGCACCTTCATCGGCTCCCGCGACAAGGCGATTCTCGAACTCATCTACTCCGCCGGCCTGCGCTCGTTCGAACTGGTCAGCCTGGATCACGAGGACATCGATCTGGAGCGCCGCGTCCTGCGCCTGCGCGGCAAAGGCATGAAGGAACGCATCAATCCGGTCGGCCGCTACGCCATCACCGCCCTCGAACTTTACCTCAATTGCAAAACCGTCCATCCGGAAAAGCATCGTTTCGACCCCCAGGCGGTGTTCCTGAATTTCCGCGGGCAACGCCTCACCACCCGGTCGGTCCGCCGCATGCTTTCGCATTACGCCGGCCTGGCCGGCCTCCCGCCGGACGTCTCGCCCCATACCCTCCGCCACTCCTTCGCGACGCACCTTCTGCAGCGGGGCGCGGACCTCCGGGTCGTGCAGGAGCTCCTCGGCCACGAGAACATTTCCACCACGCAAATCTACACCCACATCACCGCCGGCGACATGCAGCGGATTTACGCCGAAAGCCACCCCCGCGCCGAAACGGAAGCCAAGGGGATGGCCGGAGTCACGGCGCCGACGGGAGACGAGTTGGTCGGCGTCGCCTCGGCGCAGCTCGGAGCCGCCGCCTACTATGGCGCTGCGGACGCTCCGCCGGGAGGGGTTGGCGCCTTCGCCGTCGGGAGCGCGGCCTATGAGGACGACGATTACGGCGACGACTACGGCGACGCGGAGGATGCGGACGATGTTTTCGAGGAAGGCGAGGCGGTGGGGGCGGGGGTAGGCGAGGAGCTGGCCTACGCCGCCGAAACGGCATGAAGTCAAAAGCGGGACCGCCCCGGCGGTCCCGCTTTTGACTTTGCTTGGGTGGGGAAATTTCATTTCATTACGTTTCATTTCAGTACGTTTGGAATCATAAATCCGCGAATCACCTCGAGGAGGCTCGCGTAGCCGCCGAGGAACTGGGTGAGGGTGCGCTTGGTGGAGCCGAAGGAATCGAACTCGTGCGCCTTCATGCCGTCCGGCTCGTAGGCGCGGTTGAATTCGGGGAAATGCTTTTGCAGGGTGGCGAGGATTTTCGCGTCAACCGGGATGTCCATGCGCGGGGTGGGGTCGATGCCGGATTTGTTGATCCTTTCCTGCCAGTCGGAGGTGATGGTCAGGACGACGTCGCCGCCGACAAACTCCGACCACTGCATGAGGTTGCGGTAGGCGGCGGACAGGAGGCGGCAGCGGTATTTTTTCTGCTGGTAGATTTTGTAGGCGTGCTTGAAGCAGGCGATGCCGGCCCATTCCAGGACGCCCGGGTCGCAGGGCGTGCCTTCCTTGGCCCAGACCGCTTTCAGGTAATCGTCGAGGCGGCCGACCATCATGGTGCAGACGGGGGACATTTGCGAAGTGTCCTTCCCCTCGGCTTCGCGGCGCTTGAGGCCGCGCTCGACCGCTTCGGCAACCGCCAGGACCTGGGGAACGGAGAAGGAGACGGTGGCGTTGACGCTGACGCCGTGGTAGGTGGATTCCTCGACCGCCTTGACGCCGGCTTCGGTGACCGGCATTTTCACCTGCATGTTGGGGGCGAGGGTGTTGAAGTGGACGGCCTGTTTCCACATCGCTTCGGTGTCGCGGTAATATTTGGCGTTGGTTTGAATGGAGAGGCGGCCCTTTTTCCCCTTGTTGTCCTTGAAGATCTGGTCGAACATCCTGGCGCCCTTGACAGCCATTTCCTCGTTCAGCTTCCAGGCGATGTCGTCTTCGGTGGCTTTGGGCATTTCCCTGACCAGCTCGTTGATGCGGTCCTTCCAAAGGTCCATTTCCTTTTTGAGGACGCCGCCGACGATGACCGGGTTGGTGGTGGCGCCGGTAGCGCCGTGTTCCAGGGCATACTTGAGTTCGGAGATGGCGCAGGAGTCGTTCCAAAACTCGGTGGGGGTGGTGGTGACGGTTTTGAGTAGTGGTGAAGGTTGGGTCATGAAAACTCTCCCTTAAAAGACGCCGCTTAACAATATATGCATGATGCGCTCCGGCGCATGGATGAATTATTAAGTGCGTATGCTTAATAAATTAAGCGGTAAATTTCTTTTGTCCAGGGAAAAAAGCCTATTTCGCAAAAACCAGCATCACCGTTCCGACGGTAATGAGGGCGATGGCGAAGAGCGCCCGCCAGCCCATGTTTTCGTGAAATATCGCCCAGCTCAATAAGGCGATGAGGACCAGGCTCATCTTGTCGATTGACGACACCCGCGTTGCCGGACCGTCCTGGAGCGCTTTATTATAGCATATCCACGCCCCGCCTGTGGCTAGAGCGGAGAGGACCAGGTAGAGCAGCTGGTTTTTCGTGATGTGCATGGCGGTTCCCTTGACCCCGACCCACCACACGAACAGCCAGGTCACCACCATCACCAGGCTGGTGCGGACGGCGGTGGCGAAATGCGAGTTCATGCCTGCGAGGCCAAGCTTGACAAAAATGGCCACCAGCGCGGAAAACAGCGCCGAAAGGGTGGCGTAGAGCATCCACATGGGTAATTCCCCCTCTCCATAAGCCTCTTGTACCGTAAAAACGCGAAAATTCCTCAGCCCATGCCCAACCTCCATTCCTCTCCAAAAGAAAGGAATGGAAATCCCGGCGGATCCTTCTCTGGGCCCAAAGGGCGATTTTTATGGGGTAAGGTGGTCAGTCAAACCCCGGCGTGCTCTAGGATGGCCTAACTACCCGCCTTCTTCTCCTCCGCGACCCGTTAAATCGCACTGGCACGCCTTAAGAAAAACCCTTTGGACCCAGCATGACCGGGATTTCCAATC
>JAVBQR010000086.1:0-30759 GCA_031548865.1 Planctomycetota bacterium | reverse complement strand
AGATTGGCGTCGACGCCGATCGGGGATTCGTAGACCAGCCGGTCGAGATCGAGCAGGTTGACCAGGGAGGGATCCAAATAATTCTGCAACAAATCGATAAACACTTCCCGATCGCTCAGGAACTTCCGAGCGAGGAGATCGTAGAAATGATGCCGCGGTAATTTGGCCGCTCTAATCATGATAACCCTTGTCGGTTGGCAAGATGCCCGGCTGCACGGACCTTCATTTTTTCTTCCCCGCCGCATTCTTTTTGTTCCGCAGGATGGTGAAGCCCTGGTCATCCTCCGAGGCGTCGGAGCCGTCACGATTCTTGGTCTTGAATAGTTGCGGCGACAGGGGCGGCGGAAGCCCGGTGTCTTCAGCGGCGGCGGAGTTTTTCGCCTGCTTCTTTCCGGTTGTAGTAGCTCCGGAGGAAGATTTTTTGCCGGTCGAACCATTGCCGGAGGGCTGTTGACCCGGAACCGGAGTAGGCGCTGGCGATGCGACCCGGGCTGCCGGAAGGGGACTGGGCGGCGACAGGACAGTGGTCCGAACCGCCGGGGCGGAGGTGCTGGTCAAGCCCAAATCGCCGCCTTCGCCCGGAGCGGCAAGCGGTAACAGACTGAGGCCGGGGGCCATTCCCGGAGCCATTCCGGAGGTGATGCCGGAAGAGGTAATGCCGGGAACCAGGCCGGAGGAGCTCGAAGGCGTTTCCGCAAACCCACCTGCCGCCGGGCCAGGCGTGGGGAAGGCCGCCGCCGGCGCGGGCGCGGGCAGGGGCAAAGTCCTGGCGTTCGGCGCCGCACCCGGCCGCAAGGAGCCGCCCGACGCCGTCGGCGGACGCAACGGTCCGGATGCGGTCGAAGCTCCCGTCGACGCATAAGCATCCGGCGCATTTACCGCCGGCGCGGATATTGCCGGCGCCGGCAGGGCGGGTGCATTACCGGTGGCGGTCAAGCCGCCGCTGATTCCGAAACCGTTTTCCCGCTTTGGTGCGGCGAACGGCGGTTCAGGATTGGCCAGGCTGCTTTTTGCCGCCGTAACGCTTACCCCCGAAGCCGGGGACGGCGCCAAGGAACCGCCGGCAACGGGCGGAAGGTTCGCGAGGTCGGCTGCGCCGGAGCCGCGCGCGGCGGTTTTTTTGGCGAGATCGGCGAGGCCTTTCGCCACACCCGCATCGGCATATTTCTTGGCATAGGCCGTTTCCGCCTTCTGCCGTTCGAATTCGGCTTTCTCCTTGGCGATAAGCGCTTCCTCCTCGGCCATGATGTCGAATTTGGACGGGCCGGTTTTCTTGAAGGAGGGGGGGAGGATGGACGAGGCGTAGTCGGTGATGCTTTTCTTCGGCGCCTCCTCTTCGTAGATATTGGCGGGCATGCCCGGCGGTGGCGGGATGTAAGTGGCAGCCAGGGCTTCCGTGACCCGCTCCGACGCGGCGGCGGCTGTTTTGGCCGGGGCCTGTTTCAAGAGCACTTCGGGGACGGCGGCCGGAGACATCGCGGCGTTTCCTGCCAGCGGCCGCGTGTTTTTCACGTCGGTTTTACCGCCGCCGGAGGCGGCGCGTTCGCTTATCGACAAGCGTCCCGCCGACACCTGTTCGTCAGACGTCGGAGCCGGCTGCCGGAGAGCGGTTTCACTGAGGCGCGGAGGTGGGGGCAAAACCGCCCGTTCAGCTTCTTTCCGGCGGGCGGCGGCGGTTTCGGCCCGGGCGGCGCGGAGATCCATTTCCTCCTGCAACGCCGCCTGGAGATCCGCCGTCGCATCCTCGGCCATAGCCTCGGCCTTCGCCGCAGCCGGGGTTGGGGCGGGGCCGGTAATGGGCAACCCGGCGATGGAGAGGACCGAGTCGGGATTGGCGGCGTACCCGGAAGCGAAAGCAGAGCGGAAATCAATTTCGGAGGATCGCGGCGCCACGGAGGCGGTGAGGGCCGCGGGCGGGGTTAGGCCGGTGGCGGGATTAAGCCCGGAAGTGGCGGTGAGGCCTGCCTGACCGGCGGCGCGCCGGGGCGGCGCGACCCCTGCCGAAACGGCCGGGGCAGGGGTGGCGGTCAGGGCCAGCTCGGAGGTTGCCAAGCCGGCGGCGGCGCCTTGCCTGGGGTGCGCATCGTTTTTCGGCATGGGGATGTTGGCAACATGGGTTTTGTATTTACTGGCGATGCGGGTGGCGGTTTCCCTGGCTTCTTGCCGCTGTTCATTCTCCAATCCCGGCATGGTTATCGAGCCCACCGCTTCCGGGAGCGGCGGCGAAGCGGAATTCTGCTGCGCGGACTGGAGCGGCGCCTGGCGGTGACGGGAATCGGGAATGGGTTCAAGGGCGACGAATTTCACCACCGGGGTGTTTTCGCCGGCGCGTTCAGGCGCGACGGCGTCGATCGTAGCGCTGCCGGAAGTGGCGGCATAGGGTGACAGCAACCGGGGGTCGCCGTAGGCGTCGGGATAATTATTTTCCAAATCGACGAGTTCCGCCAAATCCTTGTCCAAGGAGGGGCCGGATTGATTGGCGCGCGGGGTTACCGGCCCGGAACGGGTGGCGAGATCTTCGGGCATGATTAACCCGGGCACGGCGAAAATGTCGCCCGCCCCGGGATTTTGCCGTGCGGCGAAAGTCGATCCCGCGAGCGGGGCAGGGGCGGCTTTGACGCTTATGGGGTCGTCGTCCTGGTCGTTTCGATAGGCGGCAAGCGGTACGACGAGGCGGACGATATTCCGTTCCGGCTGTTGCCGGGCGGGTTCGCCGGCATCGGGGCCGGCATGGAATACGTCCGGGGGGGCGGCGAGGGGCATGAGTTCTTCCACCGCGGAAGCGGCGGGACTGTAAACGCCGGCGAGAGCGGCGAGAACGAGGGCGAGGGGGAAGGAGAGGTACCGGGTATCTGTTTGCATGCGTTTTTCCTCTGGCTGCCGATGGCGCGGGGCGGCGGGTGCGGCGCGGAAGAGATGAAAGTTATTTTCATATCGACGCCGGAGGTTAGACAAATGCATGTAAAAGCGACGGATTGAAGGATGTTTCCGATACGGGTGGAGTAGGGGAAGATGGGCGTTTTTACGAGGTTTGGTGGGAATTAATCCACAGCGGATCAAGTTTGGCGATCCGGACGGGGCAACTTCAACGGGAAAGACGATTCAACCCCTTGCCGTTGTAGCGGAAAATGCATATGATGGATTGATTAAAGGCTTTGGCGGGGTTGACCATGAAAACGGCCCGGGAAATGACAGTTAAAGGAATGGTACAAGGGGTCGGTTTCCGATGGACCTGCAAGCGTATCGCCGACGGATTGGGTCTGGCGGGGTTTGCCCGGAACAATCCTGACGGCACGGTAACCGTGCTGGTGGCGGGAAGCGATGCTGATATTGAGCATTTTTTGCTGGATTTAGAGGAGCGGATGGGACAATATATCACCGAAATATCCGCACGCGACGTAAAGGCGGAAAAAAACCGTGTAAGTTTTGAAATTATGCATTGACGGTTTTGGACGGATTGCGACAGGTCATTGTTATAATAATTGGCCGTTCTTTCCGCTGTTAAGCTTTAGCCGTACCCTGGATTGTTATGTTTACCCGTTCCCGCAGCATGCCGGCGACCCTTTGGAGAATTGTGTGAGATTTGCCATTTTCGGTGACATTCACGGCAATCTTGAGGCTTTGGACGCGATCCTGGCGGAATGCGCCAAGCAGAATATCGACCAATACCTGTGCCTCGGGGATATCGTCGGATACGGTGCCAACCCGAACGAATGCGTCGAACGGATCCGCGAGTTGGGCGCACTGTCGGTGTGCGGCAATCACGATCACGCGGTCATCGGGGCGCAGAATTTGAACTATTTCAACCTGCACGCCCGAGAAGCGGTGGTTTGGACGGCGAAACAGCTAAGCCCGGAAGCAAAACAGTGGCTGCGCAGTCTGAGTTTGGTCGAACACCTCCCCGATTTTTCCATCGTGCACGGAAGCCTCCATTCCCCCGAACTTTTCAATTATGTCCAAACCATCAAGGACGCCGACTATAATTTCCGGCAGATGGACCGTCCCCTCCTGTTTCTTGGCCACTCGCATTACCCTCTCGCCTTTTTCGACACCGCGCCCATGACCTACACCCTGGACCCGGTCATCCCCCTCGACCTTTCGGTGAAGACGGTGGTCAACGCCGGTTCGGTGGGTCAACCCCGGGATGAGGACCCGCGTTCCTGCTTTGTCGTCTACGACGACAACTCGGCGCTGGTGGAGCTGCTCCGGGTCGAGTACGACATCGAAACGGCGGCGCGGAAAATTCTTGAAGCCGGCTTGCCGCAGACCTTGGCGCTCAGGTTGACGTTGGGGAAGTAATCCTAGCAATGCTACTTTTACGGGAACTGCTTCCGTAAAAGTAGCATGAGTATAGGGTTAGACAATAATTCCGACGCTGGCGGTAAAGAACGAAGGTCACCGCATCTGGTTATTCTTGCTAGATTTGCGGGGCGGTTCCCGCAAATCTAGCGTTGTAGAGCTAGCTAAAAGCGCAGCGGCGGCACCTCGGTCTCCGCGTCGATCTGGTTCATCTCCCGCTTGGCCCGCACGGGCTTCAGGGTAACGCGTTGCGGCGCCGCCTCATCAGTCGTTACCGGCGTTTCGTTTTTCACTTCCGCTTTAACTTCCGTTTTTACCTCTGCTTTTACTTCCGCTTTACTAACCTCAACCGTTTTTTCCCCAACCACCTTATCATTGGCCGCGACCGGCGGCAAGTCCACCCAATCGGGAGCGCGCGGGGTGAGGGGGATTTCCAGCGGAGTCGGCGGCGTGACCGGAGCCTTGCTTTCCGGGGCGCGGGGTTCGGGCATTTCCTTGGCCGGGGGTACCGCTTCCGGCATTTTCACAGCCGGTTTTTTCGCATCAGGCAAGGGCAGGTCCGGCATTTTCATTTCCGGCATTTGCAAATCCGCCAACGACACTTCCGGCAGTTTGGCTTCGGACGGTTGCAGGCTCGGGGAGGAGGCGGTTTTGTTCTCCCAGAAGTCGGTTTTAAAGAATTCGCGGTTGGACAAGGGCGCGGGCTTCGCAGGCGAATCGAGCAGCGGCTCCATGAGGGCGGCTTTGGCGGCGGCCAGTTCCGGCGTGGGCAGGGGCGAGAGAACCGGGGCAGGCATGGACAGGGGCGGAGCCGCGGAATTGCCCGCTTTGCCGGCTGGTTTAACCGGGTTGGACACAGGAGCGGCATCGGGGATTTTTTGCATGGCGAGTTGCTTTTCCGCTTCCGGTTCCGGCGATTTCACGATATCCGCCGCCTTTGCCGCGGCGGGCTTTTTTTCCGAAACCGGCAGCGCTCCGGAAGGCTGCGCCGTACCGGCACTCGCGGCAGTTCCGGCGGCCAGGGCCGCATCGGGCCGCTTAGCGGTCATGATCGGAGGCGACTGGAGCGCTTCCCGCCTCTGCCGGACGGCGGCAGGCGAGGAAAGATCCGGCAGCGGCGCCAACGCCTGTTTGAGGTCGGCGCTGGCGGGACGGCTGGCCGGGCGCGTTTCGGCGGAAGCCAGGGATTTGGCCAAACCTTCGTCCATGGGCAAAGGCGCCGGACCGGCGAGACCGACACCGGCGCCGGCGGCGCTCGCGGAAGCGTTATCGCTCAGGGAATCCGCCACCGGATGCGGGGCGCCTCCAAATGCGGCGGAACCGGCCAGGGAAACGGGGGACACGGCTACTTCCGGCAGGCCGGGTTCGGGGAACAGCAGCGGACCGGCCGGAAGCGGGGCGTTGTACATGGGGGTGTCCAGTGCGGAAACGCCGGCAAGTGTCCTGGCGGCGGCGGGACCGGCACCGGCCAGCGGCGCTTCGGAAACGGGGGACGACTTCGCCCCCATCAGCCCGCTGAGATCGAGGCGCAAGGGGCCGGCACCGGACGGGGCACCAGCCGATACGTCTGAAACGACCGATGCGCCTGACGGCAGGTCGCGGCTGGCGCGAACCGGCGAGGCGGGGGCGGAGGCGAGGGAGTAGCCGTCGGCGAAGGTTTCAGGCTCGTGGCGGTATATTTCCCTGACCGCGGCCCGGTCCCGGTCGAGCATTTTCCGGGCGGCGGTTTTCCTGGGCGCGCGCGTACGCGAAGCGGTGTCCCGGGCGCCGAAATCCCGGGCGCTCAACTCACCGGGAGAGGTCAGGGCTTTTTTCCGCTGCGCGGAGCGGCGGGGATTGGCCTGGGCGCCAGACAAGAACGGCGACGCGCCAAGCGCGTCGCTTCCCGCCAGCCCGGCCGTCTCCCGGTTCGGGGCCGAAGCCCGGCCCCGGTGACGCGAGGACAGGGGCTGGTCGTCTCCCAGGAATATGCCCGGCACGTCTTCGGGAGGCAGGAGCTTGCGGTGCTTGAGCGGCTCCGGCGCCGCTTCGGCTTCGGACGGGGCGGGGATGAACTGCAGCGTTCCGCCGCCGGAGAGGTCGTCGAAGTAATGCGCGTCGGAAGCGGCGGGCGCCATGGCGGAGACGTCGTCGTGGGTTTTCGCGCCGGTGCGTCCGCGCGCCGGAGTGGATTTGGACCAGAAGCCGCGTTTTTCCTGGCCGGATGTGAGCGAACCCGGGACGGATTCGTGGACCGGTTCCGCCTGGGCGATACGGTATTTCTCCTCCGGCAGGGTGAAGAGTCCGGCGTCGGGCGAGGATTTCGCCAGGACGTTGGTGCGGTCGTCCAGGGCTTGGACGCGGGCGAGGGTGGCGTTTTCCGGCAGGTTCAGGATATCCCGGTCGATGGGAGCGGGGGGGATTTCCGGCGGCAGGTTGCTGTTTTTCTTTTCGGTGTTTTTGGCGAGGGCTTTCATTTCCGAGGTTTTCGGGAAGGCGGCTTGCTTGTTGTTCTGCCGACAACCGGCGGTCCACATTCCGACCGGGACCAGCGAGGCGACGACGATGATGATGAATTTGCGCACACCCTTCTCCTCTGGAAAAAGAACGGACGTCCCATAATTTTCCGGCGGCGGACGACACGGAGCGTCCCGGCGCGGAATGCCCGATAATGTGGCGTTCGCGTGGTAAAGCGCGCTTGGCGGCGCTTTGTTATCGGTCGGTAAAAAGCGTGAAAAATGCCTGAAAAATGGGCTTTTTTTACCTTGACTTGTTTAGTATCGACGCAAGATCGGGGAGGGCTGAAGGGGTTTGTAAAGTTTACGAAACGGGTTGGGGCGGGCGTATCTCAATTGTGTTATTCCAATCCGAAACCTGCTACGTCGGACTTCTCCCCACACGTCATTCCGGCGCCGCAAGCATAGAACCGGGGGAAAAACGGGCGGTTTCACCGGAATCCAGAGGAGCGGTCTGCATTATCCATGAAAAACGCCGCAATTGTCATTCCGAACGGTAGTGAGGAATCCAGGGGTCTCGGTACGCCGGGGAATGCACTCTTGCATTCGGCTCGCTGGCCTTTCCCCAAACGCTCTGAATTCGGCTGGTTGGGGGTAGTATCAACGAGCCAAATGGGGGCGGTTCATACTCGGCGCCGCAGAACCCCCGGATTCCGAGCTACCGCTCGGAATGACAAAGTGCACTGTTTTCCTCTGGTGATGCAAGGTGGTGATTATCAAACAGTTATGAGCGGTTTTGTCCTTATTTCAGTGCCATTCTTTCGTGTCCCCGTTACTCTCATGTCCCCGTTCTTCTATGATACCCCCACTCAGAACGCCGGCACAATCCCCTTCGGGATCAGTTCCTTTTCGATATACGCCTTAACCTCCGGCGAGTTGACCGCTTTCCGGAGCGCCTTCGCCGCCGGAGAATTTTCGTCGGCTTTCCGAATCGCCACTATGTTCGCGTACGGGGAGTCCTTGTCCTCGATGATAATCGCGTCGCGGGCGGGGTTCAAACCCGCTTCGCCGGCGAAATTGGTATTGATGACGCTCGCCGTCACGTCGTCCAGGGTGCGCGGCAACTGGGCGGCGTCAATCTCGCGGATGACCAGTTTGCGGGGGTTTTCGATAATATCACGGGCGGTCACCAGTTCGCCCGGTTTCAATTTGATTAGCCCGTTCTTTTCCAGAAGCCTGAGTGCGCGCGCTTCGTTGGTCGGATCGTTAGGAACCGAAATGCTCGAACCCTCCTTCAATTCGGCCAGGGTTTTAATTTTCCGCGAATACAGACCCATTGGTTCGATATGCACCTTCGCTATCCAAACCAAGCCCAGACCCCGCTCCTTGTTCATGTTGTCGAAATAGGGAATGTGCTGGAAAAAGTTCGCGAACAACTTTCCCTCGGCCAACGCAGTGTTAGGCTGCACATAGTCGGTGAAATCCTTGATTACCAGGTTGAAGCCTTCCTTCGCCATCAGGGGCTGCGCCACCTTCATGATGTCGTGATGCGGGAAGGGGGTCACCCCGACCACAATGTCTTCCGCCGCAAGCGCGCGCCCTGACCAGAGGCCGCAAATACCGCACAACAGTAGTGTCAGGAAAAGCTTTTTCATGATTGTCTCCGAAGGTTACTAACGAATCCGCTTGTAGATAAACCCCGATGCCGACTGCATTATTTGTACCATTATAACCAGGATTATCACCGCGTAAAGCATCACGTCCCCCTGAAAACGGTAATAGCCGTACTTCACCGCCAAATCGCCCAACCCCCCGCCGCCAACCGTCCCCGCCATCGCCGAATAACCCAGAAGCGTAATCGCCAAAACCGCCACGTTGAGAATTATAGCCGGCAATGCTTCGGGCAAAAGCACCCGCATGATGATTTGCAGATCGTTAGCCCCGAAGGAGCGCGCCGCTTCGACTACGCCTTTATCCACTTCGAGGAAACAGCCTTCAATCAGCCGCGCCGCGAACGGCGCCGCCGCGATGGTCAGCGGCACCACCGCCGCCGTGCTGCCGATGGTTGTGCCGATTACCAGCCGGGTGAAGGGCAGAATCGCGATAAGCAGAATGATAAAGGGAAATGATCGCAGCAAATTCACCACCACGTCGATAATATGGTACGCCCCCGGTTTTGGCCGGATGCCTTGCGGGTGGTAGAGGATCATGAACACCGCCAGGATGAACCCGAGGAGCAGCGAAAACGCCGTCGAGGCGAATACCATGTACATTGTTTCCAAGCTGGCGCTCCACAATTCCGGCCCGATGTCCTGAATGCGCTCCCACCAGTTCGCGAACCAGCCTGCCTCAGCCATGTTTAATCTCCTCCCACTTCACCTCCGACGCCAGGCGGCCGGATTTCGTCTTCCCTTCCATAAAAGCCTGCCCGGGCGTCTCTGCGTGCTGGCGCTCCGTAGCGCCGCTGCCGTCCAGGACTGTCCAGTAAAGCTGTTTTTTGTCCAAATACTTCGCCACCATGTCGAACTGCCCGGGCTGGACGTTGATTATTAAAATGCCGAGAATATCGTCGAGGTAGCGGTCCAGGGTTCCGCCGACGATGGAGAAGTCGATATCGAGTTCCCGGGCCATGCGGGTGATTACCGCCTCCTGGGAAATGTGCCTGGGGAAAATAAGGCGGATGTTTATCCCGCCGGGGATGAGGGTGTATTCCTCCTCGACCAGCCGCTTGAAATTCTCCGGCGGCGACAGGAAGAGGTTCTCGGTCGCACCCATGGCCTGGGTCTCCCCGCCTTCCAGAAGGAGCATCCGGTGGCAGAGCCGCTTCACCACTTCCATCTGGTGGGTGACGACAATCATGGTGATGCCGAGTTTGTGGTTGATGTCTTCGAGCAGTTCGAGAATCGAGGTGGTCGTCTTCGGGTCGAGGGCGGAGGTCGCTTCGTCGCAGAGGAGGATCTCCGGTCCCAGCGCCAGCGCCCGGGCGATGCCGACCCGCTGCTTCTGGCCGCCGGAAAGGGTTTGCACCCGGTCCTTACGCTTTTCCGTCAGGTCGACCATTTCCAGGAGTTCCATGACCCGGGGCTCGATGTCCGACTCGGGAGTCTTCCAAACCCGCAGCGGGAAGGCGATGTTGTCGAATACATTTTTCCGCGCCATGAGGTTGAAGTTCTGGAAAATCATTCCCATGTCGCGGCGGAGTTCCAGGAGTTCCTGCCGGTCCAGCTCCTTCACCTCCCGCCCCATGACCTTGACGCTGCCGGACTGGTATGATTCCAGCCCGTTCAGGCAACGGAGCAGGGTCGACTTGCCTGCGCCGGAGTGGCCGACGATGCCGAAAACTTCGCCCTTCACCACCGACATGCTGATGTTGTTCAGCACATGGTTGGCGCCGAATTTTTTTTGCAGATTGGTGATTTTTATCATGGTGTCCCGATTTCACGGATAAAGGAAACCCCGGCGGAATGGTTTTGCCCAAGGTTATCGAGAATTGAATAAAGTGTATGAACAGGGCCGGAAGCGGCAAGGAAAAACTCGCCCGGCTTTCGACTTGTGAGCGGAGTAAACTTGAAGTATCATATACGAAGATATTTCTAAACTAACGATATTTGCCGGAAGGGACGAATGCCATGGCTTACCAGGGCGAATTTATCCAAGTGGAAATGCGAGAAAATGGCGTGGCGGTGGTGAAATTGGCCAATCCCCCCCTGAACGTGGTGACGGTGAAGCTGGCCCACGAACTCTACGACGCCATGAATGCGCTGGAAAAAGATCCGGCCGTCAAGGTGGCAGTGTTTACCGGCGCCGGCGGCAAGGCCTTCTCCGCCGGGTCGGATGTGCGGGAGTTTCCCGAGGTTTGGGACGATGTGGTCGACAAGAAGCTGCGCCGCGAAAACGAAGCCTTCAACAGCATCGAATTCTTCAGTCGCCCCACCATCGCCGCGATGGAGGGAACGACTTGCGGCGGCGGCCTCGAATTGGCGATGGCCTGCGACCTCCGGGTTTTGTCGGAAAAGGGCAAGGTCGGCCTGCCGGAAATAAACCTGGGGATTTTCCCCGCTTCCGGAGGACTTTTCCGCCTGCCGAAGCTGGTCGGCATGGCGCGGGCTTTGGAAATGATGTACCTGGGCGAGTTCATTTCGGCGGAGGAATGTTTCCGTATCGGCCTCGTCAACAAGCTGGTTCCGGCCGGGGAAGCTTTGGCTTCGGCATTGGGAATGGCCGAGAAAATCGCCGCGAAACCGGCGGAGCCGCTGCGGCGCATCAAACGGGGCGTCCGGGACTTCCTCAACCACAGCACTGAAGAAGTATTCCTGGAGAATTTACGGCGTAGCGCCGATATTTGGAAAGCTCCGGATGGCCAGGAAGGGGTACGGGCGTTTTTGGAAAAACGGCCTCCCAAGTTTGGGTAAGGGCTTGTCCAAAAACGGGAGTTAGGCATATTCACCATTCAAACCGCCGATGGCATAACTTCAGTAAAAAGGAAACCGCATGCAGATTGACACCGACCGGCTCTGGGAATCCTTGCATCAGCACGCCAAATTCGGCGGCACGCCCGACGGCGGCGTCTCCCGCGAAGCGCTTACCCCCGCCGACAAAGAAGGACGCGACCAATTTGTCAGATGGTGCCGCGAGGCGAAGCTGGAGGTGGCCTGGGATGAACTCGGCACCATCTTCGCCACTCGGCCCGGCCGGGACAATTCCTTGAAACCGCTGGCTTTCGGTTCCCATCTGGACACCCAGCCGACCGGAGGCAAATTCGACGGCATCTACGGGGTCCTCGGGGGACTGGAAGTGATGCGCAGCCTCAACGACAAGAATATCGTCACCGAGCGGCCGCTCACCCTCATTTCCTGGACCAACGAAGAAGGATCGCGCTTCACGCCTTCGATGATGGCAAGCGGCGTATACAGCGGTTGTTTCAAGCTGGAGGACGTTTACCGGGAAACCGACGTCAAAGGGAAGGTGTTCAAGGATGAACTGAAAAAAATCGGTTACCTCGGCCAAGAAAAAGTCGGCGCGCGGTCTTTCCAGGGTTTGCTTGAATTGCATATCGAGCAGGGACCGATATTGGAGGCGAAGAATATGCAGGTGGGCGTGGTAACTGGCGCCCAGGGCATGAATTTCAGTTTCGTGACGGTCCAGGGCCGCTCCTCCCACTCCGGTACCACACCCATGGAATACCGCCTCGACGCGACCTGTGCGGCGGCGCGTTTGATTCTCGAAGTGGAGAAGATAGCGGTTCATGAAGAACCCGGCACTTTCGGTACGGTCGGAAAGATCTTCACCGATCCCTCTTCATATTGCACCATCCCCCACACCGTACGTTTTTCGGTGGATTTCCGCAATCCCGACGAAGCGGCGCTGGTGCGGGTGTTACGCTGGTTCGACATGGCTATCGAAGCCGAGCGCAAGCGTGGCTATTCGGTGAAGCGGGAGGTGTTTGGCAACGCGGCCGTGCAGCATTTCGACCGGCATTTGGTGGCGAATGTGCGGTTGTCGGCGGAGGAGGCGCAGGTAAGGCACTGCGACATCATATCCGGGGCGGGCCATGATTCGGTTTATATGAACCGGGTTTTGCCGGTGGCGATGATTTTCATCCCCTGCAAGGGCGGACTCAGCCACAATCCCGCCGAGTCGATTACGAAAGAGGACGCGGTGGCGGGAGTGGAGGTGCTGCTGCGGACGGTGGTTCGGGTGGGGAATGAAAGGTGAGGGATTTTCTGAAAATTATGAAAAACCCTTGACAAAAAATCCGATATCTTTAAGATGCGTCTCTGCCTTTGAGAGTGGGCGACTAGCTCAGTTGGCTAGAGCACCAGCTCGACAAGCTGGGGGTCACTGGTTCGAGCCCAGTGTCGCCCACCATTTTTTATGCCTCAAGGCCGCCCGGGGTGGGAGCGCCCTCCCTTCCAGCGGGTTGAACAAGGCTGCAATATGCGGCCTGGAGCCTCACTTTACCGGCTCACTCAGGCAATAATGTCTGAAGAAAAGGGTGCAGACAATAGGTGGGGTGTTTACGCCCCAAATTGACAGGGCCGGGAATCCGACCCAAGACGGAACCTCGCTTCGGCTGTGGTTCCGCTTAAGCATATCATTCCTTATTGCTGCATTCCTCTTTTCCCCAAAAGAATTTCTGGGCGTTTGTCTGGCCGTGGCCGGCTTGCCTATGATTGGAATGCACAGGATGTTCAACCTCACCTTGCCGGACGGCAAAAAACTACCCTTCGACGCCCCGCTTTCCCTGGCGGAAGTGGCGGGCAAAATTTCTCGGGATCTCGGCAAAAAAGCCCTGGCTGCGAAAGTGGACGGGCAGCTGCGGGACCTCACCAGCCTAATCGACCGTGATGCCTCTGTCACTTTCATCACTCCGGACTCTCCGGAGGGTCTGGATATCATGCGCCACTCCGGCTCGCACGTGCTGGCGGAGGCGATACTGACGTTATTCCCCGGGACCAAGTTTGCCTACGGACCGGCGGTGGAAGACGGGTTTTACTACGATGTCGACGCGCCGACGGCGATCACCGCCGAAGATTTGCCGAAAATCGAAAAGGCGATGCAGAAGATTATCAAGGCGAACCGGCCGTTTGTCAGAAAAGAATTGAGCCGCGCCGAAGCGAAGGCGAAGTACGCGGCTGACGAATACAAGCTTGACAACATAGAACGGGCCGACGGCGAGGTCATCAGTTTTTACGAACAGGGCGAATTCTCCGACCTCTGCCGCGGGCCGCACGTGCCTTCGACCGGCAAAATCGGCGCGGTGAAAGTGATGAGTCTTGCCGGCGCATATTGGCACGGCGACGCCAAAAACAAGCAGCTTACCCGGGTTTACGCCACCTCGTTCCCCAGCCAGGAAGAGCTTCAGGCTTACTTGAACAAGCTGGAAGAGGCGAAGCGGCGGGATCATCGCGTTCTCGGGAAACAGATGGATTTGTTCTCGACCGAGCCGGACGTTGGGCCGGGGCTGATCCTCTGGCACCCAAATGGGTCGATACTTCGCCATCAGGTCGAGACGTTCTGGAAAGAGGAACATCTGAAGCGGGGTTATCAGTTGCTTTATACTCCGCACATCGCGTCGGAAGAAATTTACAAACGCTCCGGGCACCTCGAGAATTACGGCGACATGATGTACAGCCCCATGGACATCGACGGCAATCCCTACCGGGTGAAGCCGATGAATTGTCCCGGCCACATCCTTATTTACAATGCGAACGTGCATAGCTACCGCGAACTCCCGTTCCGCTGGTGCGAACTGGGGACGGTTTACCGCTATGAACCGAGCGGAACGCTCCACGGCATGCTGCGCGTGCGCGGGTTTACCCAGGACGATTCGCACATCTTCTGCACGCCGGATCAGGTCGAGGCCGAAATCAACGGTATTCTCGATTTGATGGATCATATGATGCGCACTTTTGGCTATACCTACAAGGCCTTTTTGGCGACCCGGCCGGCGAAGTCCATCGGTACCGACGCCCAGTGGGAAATGGCCACGAACGCCTTGGAAGCCGTCCTAAAGCGCCGTAATATGCCCTATGAAGTCGATGCCGGCGGCGGTGTATTTTATGGACCGAAGATTGACATCAAGCTCGTCGACGCCCTCGGGCGGGAATGGCAGGGGCCGACCACCCAGCTGGACTTCAATCTGCCGGAACGCTTCAAGGTCGAGTACGTCGGCAAGGATAACGAGCGCCACAAAGTCGTGATGCTCCACCGGACCGTTCTTGGTTCGATGGAACGTTTCATCGGCGGTTTGATCGAACATTTCGCCGGCGATTTCCCCCTCTGGCTGGCGCCGCAGCAGGTCCGGGTTTTGACCGTAACCGATGCGGCGATCGAGTACGGCCGGGAGATTATGGCCAAATTGCAGGCGTTGGGCATTCGCAGCCACCTGGACGACCGCGGCGACAAAATTGGCGCGAAAATCCGCGAAGGCGAGCTGGCCCGGGTTCCGATTCTGCTGGTTATCGGCGAGAAAGAGAAGGAATCGGGCGAAGCGGCGGTGCGGCGGCGCCTCTTGGGCGATTTGGGCAGCCGCAAGGTCGATGCCTTGCTGGCCGAGTTGGCGGCCGAAATCCAGGAACGGCGTTTACCGCCGAAAGCGGTTGAAAAAGTGGCTGTGAAATAGAAACGGTAAGGGTGAGTGGGTGAGAAAACCACCCATTCTTTGGGAGAAACGTTTTATTCACCATGGCGGTTGGCGGTTTTTTCGACACGGTGAATAAATTTCGTTCAAACAGGGGAGGTCTGATGACCAACAGCGTCGGCGGCAACAAGAAGGAGCTGCGGCTTAACGAACAGATTCGCAATGTGGACGAAGTACGTCTTATTGGCGAAGAAGGCGAAGCGTTGGGTGTGGTTTCTTTGCAGGCGGCCCTGGAAAAGGCGCGGACGGCGGAATTGGACTTGGTGGAAATTTCCCCCTCCGCCAAACCGCCGGTTTGCCGGGTAATGGATTACGGCAAATACAAATACCAGCAGGCCAAGCGCGAACATGAGCAAAAACGCAAACATCAGGCTTCCGAGTTGAAGCAGATCCGCATCAAGTCTTTCCGCATCGAATCGCATGATGTTGGCATCAAACGCGGAAAAGCGCGGGAATTCATCGAAGCCGGACACCGGGTATTGTTTATCATGATGTTCCGGGCCCGGGAACACTCCCACTCGGATTTGGGCGAGCAGCTTTTGGTCGAGCAATTCGCCAAACCCCTTTCGGATGTCTCGAAAGTCGACGCCACGCCCCGGAAAGACGGCAAAAAGATGACTATGACCCTGGCGCCGTTGCCGAATCTGCGCCAGATCCTCATTACCCGGGAAAAAGAGGAAGGCAAACGCAAAGCCGAGGCGGAACGGCTGGCGGCGGAGCAGAAGGCGCAACAGGATTTGGAACGCATCACCAGGATTATCCCCAAGGAAGAATTGGATGGGGTGGATGAGGACGAGGCGGACGACCTCGAAATGGACGACGACGCGGAGGAATGAGCGTACGGCGTTTTTACTACTCTTTAAAGTGAACCGCGCGGCGGCAGGAGCGGTTCGCTTTAAAAGTTTACGATGTGACAGCGAAAGGAATGGGAAATGCCGAAGCAGAAGCCGGTGAAGAGTTTGGTAAAGCGGGTAAGGGTTACCCGCAATGGCAAGGTTATGGCCAAGGGCGCGGGATGCCGCCACAAAAAGGTGGTGAAGAGCCCGTCCCAGAAGCGGCGTTTGGGGAAGGTTCGTCCTTTGGAAGGCGCGGCGGTGAAGCAGTGCCTGTTGGGATTGGGGCTGATTTAAGCTACTTTTGTAAATGAACAATTGCGGGAACGGCTTACCCTTTCCCAATTGTTGCTTTGATTTGAGGAGTGACTGCGATGGCACGTTCCACTACTGGTGTAGCGCAACACCAAAAGCGTAAAGCGGCGATGAAAAAGGCCAAGGGTTATGTGGGTGGCCGTTCCAAATTGCGCCGCATCGCCCAGGGCGCGGTAATCAAGGCCGAAGCCAGGGCAACATATGACCGCCGCAAGCGGAAGGGCGATTTCCGGCGCTTGTGGATTACCAGAATTTCAGCGGCGGTTAGGGAATTGGGCGTTTCCTACAGCCGGTTCATGGAAGGCCTGGTTAAGGCGAAAATCGAACTAGACCGCAAATCCTTGTCCGAACTGGCAATTCACGAACCCGAGGCTTTCCGGATGGTGGTGGATAAGGCCAAGGCGGCCTTGGGGAAATAACACGGCTGGGTTTGAATAGGATAAATTATACGCCGTCCCTTTTTTCGAGGGGCGGCGTTTATTGTTATTACGGTTTTGTTATTCCTACAACGCTACTTTTACGGGAACCACTTCCGTAAAAGTAACATGAGTATAGGGTTAGACAATAATTCAGGCGCTGGCGGTAAAGAACGACGGTCACCGCAACTGGTTATTCATGCTAGATTTGCGGGGCGGTTCCCGCAAATCTAGCGTTGTAGAGTTATCCTATTCCCCCTCTTTCCCATCCTTCGCGCCGTACTGCCTACGCATGCGCGCCATTTGCCGGGAAGCCAGGTCGCTGCCGGACTGGCCGACGTGGGAAGGAGAGAGTTTTTCCTGCGCCGCGATGTGCGGAGCTTGGTGCTCGAGCGATATGGGGTGGTGGTCAGGTGACATTGGGTGGGAATCGGAGGAGTCGGTGGTATCAACACTATCGGCTGTTGCATGCGATTGCCCAACCGCGCCCTCGGGGGCATGAGAAGCTGCCTCCGCCCGCGCCTTGAGACGCTGGCTTTCGGTTTTGGCCGAATCGATACTGACTCCGTCTTTAAGGCGCTTGCTGTCATGGTCTGGCGCAAAGGCCTGCTGGCAAAAAGCTCGCACCACGTCCTTCCAGGTGACAATGCCTGCCAAACGGGTCGTACCGAGATGGACTATGGGAAGGCAGGATATTTTCCGGCTGTTCATCAATTTGACCGCGGTGAGGAGATTCGCGTTTTCCTCCAGGCAGATCGGATTCCGGGTCATGATCAGACCGGCTTTGCGGGACATGATTTCCTTGTCGCGGGTTTGTTCGTTGACAGTGCCGAGGAAGGGGCTGACGGCTCGGAGAAAATCCCGGTCGGAAATGATGCCAATGACCTCCTCGTTTGGTCCGACTACCGGCAGATGGTGAAACCTGACCCTGGCGAAAATGCCCTGGATAGTCAGAAGAGTATCGTCGAAGGAAATCACCGCCACCCGTCGGGACATGATGGCCCGCACCGGCAATGCGGTGATGTAGTTGCACCCGTTGGGGACTTCGTAACCGGACAGCCCGGCATAGGCTGACAGATCGCCGCCCTGTTCCCGCAGTATCTCCCGGACCTTCTCCTGGGAACGCTGCTGGACCTGGGTCTCTTTTTTATGGGCGGTGAGGCGCTGACTTTCTTGGCGCAACCGCTCCTGTTCGTGAGGATTGCTGGGTTTGATGTCGCGTAATCCCATCCAACCTGGCATGGCCAATCCTCCTTATGTGGAAAGATTATGTGCATCTCTGCTACATTATGCATTATTACTGGAGTTTTGCAAAGTGGCGAGGTGGGTATTCACTTGCTTAAGGTTGCACCGCAAATCTCCTATCCCTGTCACGCCGAACCGCACCCCACTCGTCATTCCGGCGCCATGTACATCCAACCGGGGGGCATCGCCATTCGGAGGTTTGAATGGTGATTATGCTAAAGCCCGGGTCTTAACAATCAACTGTCTTGCGGATAATTTCCAACCTCTCCTTGACTGTCTCGACCCTTGCCACACGGTTTTCCTTTTCGGCTAAAACTGCCACATGCCGGCCGGTTCGGAGCAGTTTTTCGGGGGCATACTCCACTACGGAAATATCCCTGGTAAAACTTTCCACCCCCAAACCCGAGTTGAACCGCGCCGTGCCGCCCATCGGCAAATAGGGATTCAAGCCGGCGAATCCGTCCCCCGCCGCTTCACCGGACCACGGGCCAAGAAACACCGCTCCCGCCGTCTCCACCTCGCCAAGGTAAAAATGGTTGTCCCGGGTCTGCAAAACCAGCCTGGCCGGAGCCAGCACGTTCGCCACCTTCATCGCCTCCGGAATGCCGGAGCAAAGGTACAAGGTCGCCGTCCGGCCTATTTGTTCCAATAAACGCGCCCCGTCGGGAATTTTTTCCGCCAGGCACTCCAACTCGATACGCACCGCCTCGGCGAGAATGCGGTCGTCGGTCAATAGAACCAGCAAATGCGCGTTCCTGTCGTGTTCCGCCTGGGCCAGGAAATCGCGGGCAATCAGCTTGGCTTTCGCCTCGCCGTCCGCGACAATCACCAGTTCCCCCAAACCCAGACCGAAATCGGCGCCCACGCATCCGGCCACCAATCGCTTCGCCGCTTCCACCTCGCTGCCACCCGGGCCGACAATCTTGTCCACTCTCCCGACCGGCTCCACTCCGTAAGCGAACGCCGCCACCGCCGCCGCGCCTCCCAAACGGTACACTTCTTCCAGCCCCAGCACCTTCGCCGTAGCCAGAACATGCGGGTCAATTTCCCCGTCCGGACCGGTCTGGGCCGCGACGCAAATTTGTCCCACTCCCGCCACTTGGGCGGGAACGGCGTGCAGGAGCAATGCGGAAAAGGAGGAGCCGCAACAAATCCCCACTCGTTTCAATGCCCGCGTGCGCCGTTGCAAACACACTCCGTCGCGGTCGTCGTGAATAAATCCGAGCCTTCGCTGGTTTTCGTGAAATTTCCTGATGTTCACTCGGGCGAGCGATAGCGAGGTCAGGAATTGTTCGGAAACGTCATTCCGGGCCGCCGACAATTCGTCCCGGGTAACCCGCCATTTTTCCGGGGGCAAGCCGCAAATTTCCGTCAAGGCTTCGCCGCCGCCGCTGCGAATCTTCCGGATCGTTTCGCCGGCCAGGGCATCCATTTCCTCCATATTCGCCCCGCCGCCGCCGTCCCGCGCCAGCATGGCCAGGAAGCGCTTGTCGCCTTGCGAAAACGGCCGTACTTCAAGCATCGCATCTCCTCTGGTAATTATGGTTGAAATGGTGGCCGAGGTATGTAATTATTATCGAGGATATTTTCGTTTTACTTGCGTCAAATCCCGAATGCAAAACAGTTTTACCTAAACATTCGCTCTTGACAAACCGACGGAAGGATGACAGTCATGGCGGCACAGGACGATCTGGAGATGAAGCTCTTGGCAGGCGAAAATTTGGAAACGGCATTGGCTTTGGCGGAGTCGATCGACGGTTTGGACGACCCGCACTGCGAGGCATGGGGCGTGCCGGTGCCGGCGACCGCCTTGCACGCCGGGAAAGGTTGGGGAGTGTTTGTCAAGGGCACGCTGGCGGCTGCCTTGTGGATAACGGGCAACCCCACGGGAGTGGGGGACGTGGTGGCTTTTGCCATACCCAGGCGCCGTTGGGGAACCGGTTTGACGAGCTGGATGCTGGAGGAAATCGCCAAAATTCTCGGCGGACACGGCTGTAAGCAATTGCGGATAATTCTTACCGGCGGAAACGGTTACCTTGCCGAAGCGCTGGAGGACGCCGGGTTCAAGGGACCGACCTTACGGGATGCAGGTTATCCGGCCGGGGAATGGAAGCGCACGGTGGCAGGTAAGGGAGGGGAGTCGGAGGTTGCGAAAAAGGGCGTTTGACATCGCGCTGGCAGTTATAAAAACTCCGCCGCTTCCAAGCGAAGCGGCGGATCGAGTTATTGCCTGGTTGATTCACTTGCCTCATCAGTCGCGTTTGATATACCGGTCGATGTCTTCGCGGCTGGCTTCGTTCGATTCGTTCCCGCCCTGATCCTTCCGTTTGGCGATCTGCTCTTCCGGAGTGCTGCCGGCGGCGACGCCTTCGGCGGCGCGGAGGGACAGGCCGATCTTCCGGTCGTTCAAATCGACGTTGATAATCATCACGGTGATGGTGTCGCCGACCTTGACCACTTCCTCGGACTTTTCAATCTTCCGGTCCGCCATTTCGGAAATGTGCAGGAGACCTTCGAGGTCAGGTTCAATTTCCACAAACGCACCGAAATTGGTCAGTTTGGTGACAGTGCCGGTGACAATGTCGGAAGTATGGTACTTCTCGGGAATCCGCTTCGACCAGGGATCGTCCTCGAGCTGCTTGATGCCGAGGGTGACCCGCTTCCTTTCTTGGTCGACCGCCAAAACCACCGCGCGGACCGTGTCCCCCTTCTTCAG
The DNA here is from genome assembly GCA_031548865.1 of Planctomycetota bacterium. Taxonomy (GTDB): domain Bacteria; phylum Planctomycetota; class SZUA-567; order SZUA-567; family SZUA-567; genus JAJBSZ01. The sequence goes on along the minus strand of JAVBQR010000086.1, from coordinate 10,357 downwards.
GAGGGCGGAGGGGTGGGCGAACTTCTTGGTCCAGGACATATCGTTGACGTGGAGAAGTCCGTCGATACCTTCCTCAAGTTCGATGAAGGCGCCGTAATTGGTCATGTTGCGGACTTTCCCCTCGATAATGGTGCCAATCGGATACTTGGCTTCGACCTGGGTCCAGGGGTTCTCTTCGGTCTGTTTCATGCCGAGAGACAGTTCGTGCTTGTCCTTGTTGATGTCGAGGACGACGACCTCGACATTGTCGCCGACATTGACCAGTTCCGACGGATGCGAGACCTGCCGGGTCCAGGACATTTCGGAAATGTGCACGAGGCCCTCGATACCATCCGCCAGCTTCACGAAGCAGCCGTAGGGCATGATGTTGACGACCGGGCCGGTATGGCGGGAACCGATGGGGAAGCGTTCCTCGATGTTTTCCCACGGCGATTCCTGGGCCTGCTTGAGGCCGAGGGAAATGCGTTCGCGCTGGAGATCGAAGTCCAGGACTTTGACGTCGATTTGCTGGTCCAGCTTGACCACTTCGGTGGGGTGGGAGACCCGGCCCCAGGACATGTCGGTGATATGGAGAAGACCGTCGATGCCGCCGAGGTCGACGAAGGCGCCGAAATCGGTGATGTTCTTGACAACGCCCTTCCGGATTTCACCTTTGACGAGGGAGCCGAGGACATCCGCCTTCCGGCGTTCGCGCTCTTCTTCCATCATCTTGCGGCGGGACAGGACGATGTTCCGGCGGTCCCGGTCAATTTTGATAATCTTGCATTCGAGGTCGCGGCCGATGTATTCGGACACGTCGGCGGAGCGGCGGATATCGACCTGCGAGGCCGGCAGGAAAACCGGGACCCCGATGTCCACCAACAGGCCGCCCTTGATTTTGCGGATGGCCTTACCCTTGACGATGTCGCCGACATCGTGCTTTTCCATGATCCGTTCCCAATTGCGGATCCGGTCGGCTTTCCGTTTCGAAAGGACGATTTCGCCGTTCTCCTCGTCAATTTCTTCGAGGAGGACTTCGATTTCATTGCCGACTTCGGGAATTTCCTCGGGAGAGAACTCGAGGATGGGGACGATGCCTTCGGCTTTGTAGTTGATGTCTACGACCACGTCTTCGCGGGTGACCCGGGTGACGCGGCCTTTCACAATCGAACCCGGTTCAAGGCTGCGGACGGCGAAGCCTTCGTCCATCTGGGTGTGTCCACCCATCGCCTCGGAGAGTTCCTTTTGGAGATCTTCGTCGGAAATTACGTTGTTTACGAGAGCATATCTACCTGGCCTAACCATATTTTCACTTCTCCCTGCGTGGACACGCCCCCGAGGCGAGCCTACGCCCGATAAATGCGGCCGGATTCGGCGGGGGAAATTTCCCCGGCGTCCCGCCTGGGTAAAAAAATCGCCCCCCGCATGGGGGCGATAGACACCTATACTATAATACGACTTTTGTGGAAATGCGATACAGAAAAATGTCGGGAAAGGGCGGTTTTTCCTTTGCCATTTGCAACGTTGCACATATTTGCTGGCTTGTTGTATAATCTCGCCCTTTATTTTTAGTAATACGAACGGTCAAGCCAACCCTACGGTCAGGCATGCACAACTTCCTTTATTTTGCGTTGTTTTCTACCTCTTCCCGGCTTTACGTCATTCGCCCTTATTGAGGAAGATTGATAAGAGGCTTGGAGCGCTTCAACAACGAGATTATTTATGCTCTCTCCTGTGGTTCCAGATTCCACTTCCAACTTGTGCTGCAATTCAGCGGGTATACGTAGTAGCAATTTCCCGGTGCGCTGGCGTTCTGGCGTTTTACCTATTTCAGCGCAAGTTTCCAAATAGCATTTTATCGCATTTTCAAAGTCGGAACGCAGCTCCTTGACACTTTCCCCCTCAAATGTAATTATATCGTCAATCCCAAGAACCCTACCGAAAAAGCAACCGTTCTCCTCGCTATATTCCACCGAGGCAATATAGCCTTTATAGCGCATCGTATTATAATTCATGGCTTTACTCCGATTTTATTCAAAAAATCTGTTATTGCCTTCACCTGATAGGACTTGATTTCTTTGCCCGGATACGGTTCATGCAGGTGCAGGATACTGTCACGGTAATCCTAATTCAAGAATATTTGCGGCAACTCACCGGTTTGACTTACAGGACGGTAGGCGGTATAATGTGTCCATGAATGCAAAACACCGAAAAACCTTGGCCGCTCTCTTGGCAAAGCCCAGTCCCAAAGGGTTGCCCTATCGGGATGTGGCATCGTTGCTGACAACCCTCGGCTGCGTTTTTGCCGATGGAGAAGGTTCGCGGGTATCCTTTAAACGCGGAGGGTTCAAGCTACAATTGCACCGGCCGCACCCAGGAAAAGAGCTCAAGGATTACCAAATCACGAAAACACTGCGTTTTCTTTCGAAAATAGGGGTTGCCCCATGACAGACAATACCATGACCTACCGCGGCTATACTGCATCCATCGAATTTAGCAAAATGGACGATTGTTTTATTGGGGAAGTTCTCGGCATGCGTTTGGCGATGATCAGTTTTGAAGGCGCTAGTATCGAGGAATTACGACAGGATTTCCACAATGCCATTGATTTTTATTTGAAAGATTGCGCCGCCAACAACGAGGAACCCGAACGCCCCAGCAGTTTCGATATCCAGCTCGAACTTCCCGCCGATATTTTCAGTCGCATTACTTCGGCGGCGGAAGCTGCGGGACATAGCACCAATGATATGATTGTCAGCACTCTTGAGACTGCATATCCCGCTGCCAATGCGAAAGTAAAATCCCCCAGACAGAAGGTAGTATCCGCCCGCGCGAAATCATCAGCCGCCCGCCTGTCTAATAAACGGAAAAATAGGGAAACGGCAGGAGCAAAATGAGTGTCGGGGAGGGCGTTTCCCTTCGCTAATTGTTACGTCGTTCATATTCAGCCGCCAACTGGTGAATCTCATCCACGCTCTTTCCCTTCCACAAGTCGTCGCGCCATTGGGAATAGTCGAAGGTATCCATTTTTATCATTTGAATGAAACGCTCGGTGTCCACCTCCCCTAGTTTGGCAATCAGGGTTTCCATGGCTTCGAGGCGAATGACTATATCGGGTTTCATAATCTATCCTCCATAATCCGAATAAAATCAACCGGATTGATAATTGAAATACCCTGACATTTCTTTTTTAGGAGCTTTAAATCGGTTGTTATAAAATGATTGCACCAAGTTACCACGGCACATGCCACATGTAGTGAATCTTTAGTTGGAACCCCGTTCGCGCTAAACGTATTCCCCATGATTCGTATACTTTCAGAAGCGGGACAGTACACTGCCGCTCTTCTTTTCCATTTGTCTACGGCAAACCTTCGCTCTTGGTTTGGGTTTTGACTATTTTCAAAGTCAAGCATGTATGACCAACACAATTCGACCTCACGGGTAAGAATCAGTGTATGGATCGAAAAAATCGCCGCTGTTTCCTGACGAATACGCAATTGATCTTGGTTATCAAATGGCCTGTTAAAGCAACAAACATCAAGATAGATTAACATTTCGCCAATACTTTCCGTATAATTGGCACGGCGATTAAATTTTCACCTGCAACAAAACAATACGGTTAAATTACTCCTCCTACCCCAATAATACGACATGGTGACCACTAAAGCAATGAGACGGCATTTACTGGTGAAAAGGTGACGAAAATTTAATTCCCGCAGCAATTATCATGCCTCCCCGTCAAACAGACGGCCTCCGTCCGCCGTCAAAAACAATTCCGACACCAGCCGTGCCTCGTCGGAATTTTTCACTCCCAGCCACAATACCGCCCGGCCCCGGGCGCCCATCGCCAAACCTACACAAGGGAGAACAAACCGCCTTTCGCTTTCGCCGTTCGCCAGAACCAAGGTCATCCGGTCGGAGCGAATCGGATTGAAGGCGCTGGCCATCACCACCACCCCGACTTTCGCGTCGGCGATGTTCGGTTCGATGCCGAAGACTTTCGCCCCTACCTCCGAGTCGCCGGCGTTTTCCTGGGATATTTCCAAGAGGCTTTTCGTAGCTTTTTTCTTAAAAGGCTGCAGTTTCTCCGCGTCTGGTTTGGCGGCGCCGAGGGAAATAATCCCGGGGCGGGTCGAAGTTTCGGGCATTTTGGCGGCAAGCCGGGCGCCGCCGGCGACCGTCTCCTCCCGTTGCGCCAGCAGGCGCGCCTTCATGGTCGGGGCGGCGAGGGCGCCGGATTTCCCCTTTATTTTCTTCTTTTTCCCGAAGGTCGGGTCCGGGGTGTCAGTCCCGGAGGAGGGGAGCACCGTGATTTTGGTTTTGGGTTCCGGTAACGGACGGGGTTGACTTGGCGCCGGTTCCTCCGCTTCCGGCTCGTCCAGCATGTCCGAACTGAAAAAGTCCAGGGGCGGTCCGGGGTGGAGGTTTTCCTCCGGTTCGGCGGTGTCTTCGGCGGAGTTTTCAGTTATATTATCGTTAATATTTACATTATTGTTACCGTAATTATAGTCATAATCAATATCATTTTCATTATCGTAATCAATATGCTCTAACTCATGATTAGTGTTATCGTAATGTTTATCATAATGTTTGTCTGTTTCGGCCGGCGCTTCCGCCTCCCTTTCCGTCCGGTCCAAAACCACGGCCGGTTTTTCCGCTTTCGCCGCCCGGCGCTCGACCTTCGCCTCCCGCCGAGCCTGTAAACGATCCGAACGCGCCGACTCCTTTCGCGACGCCCCGGCCTCCAAAACCGCCAGCGCCTTGTCCGCCATCGCCGCCGCTTCCGCCCCGGCCTCGGGGGACATTTCCACCCCTATCACTTCCACCCGCCACTGGTTCTTACGAAGTGGCGTCGCCTTGAGCCCCGCGTGCCGGAACAGCATCACCGCCCGCCGGGCTTTCCCCTCGGCGAAGCCAATCGCCAAGGCGCCGTCGACGCGGCCGATCGACTCGACCCCCATCTCCACCATACGTACCCGCAGGCGCTGATCCTCGAAACAGCGTTCGACCGGGGCAGGGGGGGGGCCGTAGCGATCCCGGATATAGCCGCGGGTCTCGGCCAATTCGTCGAGGCTGCGGATGCGGGTCAGGCGGCGGTAAAATTCGATCCGTTGCTGTTCCGAGGGAATATACTCGGGAGGGATGAACGCGCGGGTGCCCAAGTCCAGTTCCGCCTCGTAATCCTCCTTCACCTCCTCGCCCTTCTGTGCCGCCACCGCCCGCTCCAAAAGCCGGCAATAAAGGTCGAAGCCAATCATATGAATGTGGCCGGACTGCTCGACCCCGAGGAGGTTCCCGGCGCCGCGGATTTCCAGATCCCGCATGGCAATGCGGAAGCCGGAACCAAGCTCCGTGTACTCCTGCAAGGCCTGGAGTCGCTTCGTTGCCTCCGGTGAAATCGGCCTCTTCTCCGGCACAAGAAAATACGCATACGCTTGATGCTTGTAGCGCCCGACCCGGCCTCGCAACTGGTGCAGTTCCGACAGGCCGAAGTAGTCCGCCTGGTTCACGAACAGGGTGTTCACGCTCGGGATGTCGACGCCGGATTCGATAATCGTGGTGCAGACCAGGACGTCCAGCTTGCCGTCCAGGAAGTTTTGCATGACTTCCAGGAGTTCCCCTTCCGCCATCTGGCCGTGGCCGACTCCGAAGCGGGCTTCCGGCACCAGGTGTTGGAGTTCGCCGGCGATTTCGTCGATATTATGGACGCGGTTATGCAGGAAAAAACATTGCCCCCCGCGAGCGAGTTCGCGGAGAATCGCCCGGCGGATGACCTCCTTCGACCAACGCACTACCATGGTCTTTACCGAGTGCCGCTCGCGGGGCGCGGTGGTCAGGTTCGAGATGTCACGGAGCCCCAACAACGACATATGGAGTGTGCGCGGGATCGGGGTAGCGGTCATGGTCAGGATGTCGACGTCGGCGCGGAAGCGTTTCAGGCGCTCCTTCGCCTCGACCCCGAATTTCTGTTCCTCGTCAATCACCACCAGGCCGAGATTCTTGAAATGGATATCCTCGGATAAAATCCGGTGCGTGCCGACAATCACGTCGACTTTCCCATCGGCGAGAAGCTCGACGATGCGCTTCTGTTCCGACTGCCCGCGAAAGCGGGACAAGCATTCGACCCGGATGGGGTAGTCTGCCATGCGCTGGGAGAAGGTCCGATAATGTTGTTCGGCAAGAATGGTGGTCGGGACCAATACCGCCGCCTGGTAGCCGGAGTTCGCGGCCCGGAAGGCGGCACGGACCGCCATTTCGGTTTTGCCGAAGCCGACGTCGCCGCAGAGGAGGCGTTCCATCGGGGCGGTGGACTGCTGGTCGCGGCGGATGTCTTCCAGGGCGGTCAGTTGGTCCGGCGTTTCGTCGTAGGGGAAGGACAGGTCGAACTCCTCAACCATACTGTCGTCCGGCGGCAGGGCGATGCCTTGCGAGGAGAGGCGTTTCGCCTGGGTGGCGAGGAGGTCCTGGGCGATGTCGCGGACGGCTTTTTCCACCGCTTCCTTGCGGCGGCTCCAGGCGGCGGAGCCGAGTTTGGACAACTGCGGTTTGGCTTCTCCAAGGCCGATGTAACGTTGCACCAGGTCGATGTGGGAAAGGGGGACGTAAATCCGCGCGTCCTCGGCGAACCGCAGAGTGAGGAAGTCCTGGGTTGTGCCGTTTTGCTCGAGGGTTTGGATGCCTTCGAAACGGGCGATGCCGTTGGCGACGTGGACGACATAATCGCCTTCGCGCAGTTCGGCAAAGTCGGCGATGGGTGTGCCGGCGAAGCGTTTCCGGGCGACCCTTACCGGGGCGTTCCTGCTAAACACTTCGTGGTCGGACACGAAAGCGCTGCCGCCCGAGGCTGTTTCATGGACAAAACCCCGCGACAACCTGCCAAGGCGCAGGGTCGCCTTCTCCAGGAGGATGGGACGTTTGTCGGCGAGCATCTTCCTGAGCCGCGTTTCCTCGCCTTCGTTGTTGCAAACCAGGGTCAGGGCGACGTTTTTATTGACGAGAAGCGACAGTTCGTTCACCGCCGATTCGAAGCCGCCGGAGAGGCGTTCCCAGCCGCTGGCGTGGAGATCGACGGCGAAGGGATTTTCCGCCTGTTTCCAGGGTGGCTCGGGCCAGCCGTCCGAGTCGAGATCCGGCACCATCGCCAGGGGCAGGCGGGATAATTTTACGGCGATTTCCTCGAAGGAAAACAAAGAGCCGCCGGAAAAGCCGCCGGTGTAAAGGCCGGACACCCGGGTGATGCGTTCGGGGTGGTAAATCACACCGGCACAGTTTTTCGGCAGAAAATCCAGTAGGCCGTAGTGCGAACCGTCGATATGCCTGAAAGCTTCCCGCGATACGTCAACCAGGGTGATTTGTCCATTGAGGGAGGGCCCGCTTTGCTGGGTGGCGGGGTCGAAGGCGCGGATGGTGTCGATTTCATCGCCAAAAAATTCGATACGATAAGGGACATTTCCCAAGAGCGGGTAAATGTCGAGAATCCCCCCCCGGCGGGAAAACTGCCCCGGGGCGTCCACCATGGCGACCGGTTCCAGGCCGCCTTCGACCAGGTGGGCGATGAGCGCCTCCGGCGAGGCTTCCGTGCCGGCGCTGGCGTTGAGGCCGCCGGCGGAGATTATTTTCGGTGACAAAGTCGGTTGCAGGAGGGCGGTGATCGGGGCGACAATCCACAGTTTTTCCGCGGTTTCTCCCCCTTCCCGGGTGGCGTCCAGGCAGGCACGGAGAACGTTAACTTGGTCGGCGGCGACTTCTACGTCGGGGTGATCCGTTTCAAAAGGAAGGATATCCCAAGCCGGCCAAAAAAGAGGGGAGGGGAGGTCGCGGTCCAGGTACAATTTCAGATCGTTGTGGATATCGCCGGCGATCTCCGGATCCGGCGCGACAATTATCAATGGCCGCTTGAGAGTATGGCGGGCTTCGGCCAGGCATTTGGCGAGGGCGGAGCCTTTGGCGCCGAGGATGCGGGCCGGGCTGCGGTCGAGGGCTTCGCCGAGTGCCGCGGCCCAGGATGTGGGAATGGGGGAAAGGCTAGTCATGGGGGGCTTTGCATTTCCAGATTATTTTTCCTATAATATCTGTCACAATCATGTGAAAATTCCGTGTTCCCTTTTGTAGGCGCCTTCACAACCGGAAACCAACCATTATGCGTATAGCAACTTTCAATTGCAATTCCATTCGCATCCGCGCCGAAGCCGTCGTCAAATGGCTGGACGATTTTTCGCCCGACCTTCTCGCTCTCCAGGAAACGAAAGTCGTCGACAAGGATTTTCCCTCCGTCGCGTTCACCGACCACGGTTGGCGGGTTTTCTACCGGGGCGAGAAGTCTTACAACGGTGTGGCCATAATCAGCAAAACCGAACCGGACGACGTTTCTTTCGGGCTCGGGGACGACGGAGGCGTTTCGGAACCGCGGCTGGTGCGGGTCAAAGTGGGGAAAGTGCATCTGGTCAATACTTACGTCCCGCAAGGGCAAGCCCTCGACAGCGAGAAATTCCAATTCAAGCTGGAGTGGTTCAAGCGGCTGCGGCGTTATTTCGACACCCATTTTTCCATTAAAGACAAGCTGGTTTGGACCGGCGACTTGAACGTCGCGCCTACCCCCATAGACGTCTACGATTCGAAAGCGGTCTGGCCGCACGTCTGCCATTGCCAGCCGGTCATCGACGCCTTCGCCGGCGTGACTTCGTTCGGCTTTGTCGACGTTTTCCGTAAGCATATCCCGGACAAGGAGAACTTTACCTTTTGGGACTACCGGCAACGCGGCTCCCTCGACCGCAATCGGGGCTGGCGAATCGATCACATCCTGGCGACGCCGGCCATGGCGGATTCGTCCTCCGCCTGCGTGGTCGACATGACCCCGCGCCACGCCGAGCGGCCGTCGGACCATACATTCGTGTATGCGGATTTCGGGAAATGACTCTGCCTTGACGCGCCGATGACCGATAATATTGGAGAACCGCATGGATCGGCTGATTCAATACATGAAGGAAACGGCCGCCGCGACCGAACAACGCCTGGAGAAGCTGCTCCCCTATGCGGATTTACGGCCGGAAAATCTGCACGAAGCCATGCGTTATTCGGTTCTCGGGGGCGGCAAGCGTTTGCGGCCGCTCCTCACCCTCGCGGCCTACGATGCCGCCGGCGGCAGTCCCGCCACCCGTGGAACAGCCTTGGACGCCGGTTGCGCAATCGAGTTCCTGCATTGTTACAGCCTGATTCACGACGACCTGCCGGCCATGGACAATGACTCGATGCGGCGTAACCGCTTGACCTGCCATAAGGCTTTCGGGGAGACTCTGGCCATCCTGGCCGGCGACGCCTTGCAGGCGCTGGCTTTTCAGACCATGGCTGATTGTTCGGGAATTTTGGCGGCCAGGACGGTTTACGAGTTGGCGCTAGCGGCGGGTTCCGTTGGGATGGTCGGCGGGCAGGTTTTGGATTTGGAGGGGGAGGGGAAGGCGCAGAACCTGGATGAAATCGAACGTATCGACCGCTGGAAGACGGGGTCCCTGTTCACCTGCTGCTGCCGGACCGGGGCGATTCTCGCCGGGGCGGGTGAGGTGGAGATAACGGCTCTGTCGGGCTACGGCGACGCCATCGGGGTATTGTACCAAATTTCCGACGACATTCTCGACCTGACCGCCGGCGCGGCGAAACTGGGGAAGACCCCGGGGAAGGACAAGGCGGTCGGCAAGCTGACTTATCCCGCCGCCCTGGGCCTTGCGGGCGCCAAGGAGGCGGTACAGGAGAAAACCGTCCAGGCCAAGGACGCCGTGAGGGATTTCGGGCGGGAAGCCCTTTACTTGCGGTTGCTGGCGGATTATTTGCTGGACCGGGTTTCGTGACCAATTTAATCATGAGGGAAAGTAAAATGAAAAAGAAACCGACTAAACGCAAGAAGAAAACCGATAAACTCCCTTTAAAGGATATGCCAGATACAATCAAGCTTAGCGACAAGCTTTCTGAAGAAGAACTTATTGCCTATCGACTATCGGAAGGTGGCGAACTACCAGTATTTGTTACTTCCAAAAAAAGAAGTCATGCCGAGCATGTGCGTATTGTAAATTCGTATTGCGGTATTTTCGCCGGCATGGGTTATAGCGTTGATGATTATTTACGGGAGAAAAAAGCAGAAAGAGAAGCGGAGAACCGTGACTAATATTATTCTCGATACCAGCGCGTTATTAGCCTATTATAACAAAGAACCAGGTTTCATGCGGGTCAGAGAGGTATTGAGCACGGATGGGTTCGTCTGTCATATCCATGCCGTAAATGCGATTGAGGTATATTACAAACTTGCCGGCAAATTCGGCACTTACCAGGCTGAAGAAGCTTATACCGGTCTTTCCGACCTGAATATTTCCATTCATGAATGTCTTGA
>JAVBQR010000145.1:0-8891 GCA_031548865.1 Planctomycetota bacterium | reverse complement strand
GGACATCGCCGGCATCGCCTGTTGCGGCCACGGCAAGGGGCTCTACCTGTGGGGGAAGGACGGACGCCCGGTCCGGAACGGCATCCTCTCCTCCGACAACCGCGCCTGGGAGTACCCCCGCCGCTGGAAGGAGAACGGCACTGAAAAGAAGGCCTTTCAGCTTTCGGCCCAACACATCATGTCCTGCCAGCCGGTGTCCCTCCTGGCCTGGATGAAAGAACACGAACCGGAAAAGTACCGGGAAATCCGCTGGATTTTCAGCTGCAAGGACTACATCCGCTTCCGCCTCACCGGCATCGCCAATTCCGAAACGACCGACTGCTCAGGTTCCAGCCTGATGAACCTGCACAGCAAACAGCACGACCGGGAACTCCTCGCCCTCCTGGGCATCGCCGAAATGTACGACTGCCTGCCGCCCCTCAAGCTGTCCTCCGACCTCTGTGGCGGCGTGTCGGCGGCGGCGGCGCGGGAGACCGGACTCCTGGAGGGAACGCCGGTGGCGGGCGGAATGTTCGACATCGACGCCTGCGCCATCGCGGTGGGGGTGACGGACCCGCGCCGCATCTGCATGATCGCCGGCACCTGGAGCATCAACGAGTACGTGCGGCCGGAACCGGTGCTGGACGGCAGCGTCTTACTGAATTCCCTCTACTGCATGCCCGAGTATTACCTGGTCGAGGAATCGAGCCCCACTTCAGCCGCGAACAACGAATGGTTTATTCAGACCCTGCTCCCCGAAGCCAGGGAAGAGGCGGAACGGCGCGGGAAAAGCATTTTTGAAATCACCAACCAGTGGGTCGGTTCCATCGATCCCGCTGAATTCTGCCCGCTGTTTCTCCCCTTCACCCTGGCCAGTAACGTCCACCCGCTGGCCAAGGCCTCCTTCGTCGGGATTTCCAGCTACCACACCCGCGCCCACCTGATGCGTAGCGTCTACGAAGGCATCGCCTTCAGCCACCGCCATCACCTGGACAAGCTCATGGCCACCCGCGAGACCCCACCCGACTGCGTGCGCCTTGCCGGCGGAGTGGTGCGTTCGCCTGTTTGGGTGCAGATGTTCGCGGACGTGATGGAACTGCCGGTGGAGGTCGTGGACGTGCCGGAGACCGGGACCCTGGGTTGCGCCTTGGCGGCGGCGGTGGCGACCGGAGCTTACCCCGACTACGCTTCGGCAGCCAAGGCCATGGTGCGGGTGGGGAAACGGGTCGAGCCGGCGCCGGCGGCTTCCGCCGCCTACCGGGAGAAATATCGCGCCTACCGCCGGGTGATTGAACTGCTGGATCCGCTTTGGGATGAGATACAGCTGCTCTTGCGCAAGTAGGGGAAATGAAGGCCGGGGCGGGGCAAGGGCATTTAAAAGCTGCCCATGCTATACCTGACGCACATCGAAATGGTGAAAATCCTTTTTCACCACAGAGACACAGAGAGCACAGAGGTTCACAGAGCAACTGAAAAGAAAAGTCGGGGGTGGCTCAAATATTTTTAATATTTATTTTGAATTACTGTTTATCCCAATTTCTTAAGTACTCTGTGAACCTCTGTGTCCTCTGTGCCTCTGTGGTGAAAAAGATTTTTCATAATTCCATTCCGCACACAGTATATTATTCCGACGACGCCTCGGCCATCCGCTCCTTAATCCACTGCAGCGCTTCGGCAATCTCCTTTCGCGGTTCGGGCGATTTTCCCGTCCACATTTCCAGCACAAACGAGCCGCGATAACCTAAACGCCGCAAAGTTTGGAAAACCACCGGGAAATCCACCTCGCCCTGGCCAAAAAGGAGGTCGCGGAACTGTCCGGGTTTTTCGCCCTTTACCCGGCGCGTTTCCTTGAGGTGCAGGGCGGCGATGCGATCCAGGCCGATTTCCAGCTCTTTGGGGACGTCGTTATTCCAGGCGGTGAGGTTGCCGATATCGGGATAGACTGTGAACCAGGGCGAGCGCACCTGCATTTCCCACCATTTCCATTTGCTGATGGAATTCATGAACGGGGTGTCCATGATTTCCATCGACAGCATGACCTGGCACGGAGCGGCCCGGTCGGTCGCCCACTGCATGCCTTCGAGAAAGCGCTGTTCGGTGCCGGCGTCGTGCTCTTCATAGTAAACGTCGTAACCGGCGAGCTGGATATTCCTGATTCCGAGGTCGAGGGCGAGATCGATGCCTTTTTGCATAATGACCCGGGCGGTTTCGCGGATGGCCGGGTCGCGGCTGCCGAAGGGGAAACGCCGGTGGCCGGACAGGCACATCGACAAAATGCGCACCCCCGAATCCATGACCGCGTGGTAAAGATCCTTACGCTCCTGCTTCGACCAGTCGAGCCGGGCCAGCCGGGCGTCCGACTCGTCCACCGACATTTCCACGAAAGCGTAGCCGGCCTCGGCGGCGGCTTGCAGTTTGCCGGGCCAATCCAGTTCCTCGGGAAGCGCTTTTTCATAAATGCCTATCGGGTTGATCATGAAGGTCGTCCTTGTTGTGTGAATTGTCTGAATGAATCCTGTCCCGGCAATTCTAGGAGCCGGAACATTTTCGTCCATCCACTTCCGCCGCGACCGCAGGGCGGGCGGGTAGCCCAGCCGAGGATTGGTTCATGCCATGACTTCCATCAAGGATGTGGCGAAAATGGCCGGGGTGTCGGTGATGACGGTGTCCCGGGCCCTGAATCAGACCGGTTCCGTCTCCCCGGTGACCACCCGCCGCATTCGCCAGGCGGCGAAAAAGCTCGGCTATTTCCCGAACCTGACCGCCAGAAGCCTGAAGAGCCGGCATTCCAGCCTTTTGGGACTCCTGCTCCCCGACATCGGGAATCCGGTCTTCGCCATGCTGGCGAAGCACATCGAAGCCGAGGCGGAGAAGTACGACTTTTCCGTCATCCTCGGCACCACCTGGGAAAACCCGAACCGGGAAAACAGCCACATCGAACACATGATCAGCCGGCAAATGGAGGGCCTCCTGATTTCCCAGGTCTCGGAAGCGAGTAACCGCCTGCTGGAGCGTTGCCCCATCCCGGTCCTAACCCTGGACCGCGAATTCGCCCCCTCGCCCTTCCCGCACGTGGGAATGGGAAACCGCCAGGCGGGGAGGATTGCCGCCCGCCACCTGCTGTCCCTCGGCCACCGCCGCTTCGCCTGCGTCACCGGTCCCCGGCACATCGGCATTTTCGTCGAGCGCCTGGAAGGGTTCCTGGAGGAATTGTCCCTGGCGGGACGGCCCAGCCCGGTGGTGATGGGGGTCAGTAACATCGAGGACATAAATTCCGGCATGGCGGTGGTGGAGGACCTCCTGAAAGCCTGCCCGGACCGGCCGCTCGCCCTTTTTTGCGCCAACGATTTCACCGCTCTCGGGGCGATGCGGGCCATACTCGGCTACGGCCTGTCGGTTCCGGACGACGTATCCATCGTCGGGGTGGACGACATTCCGGCCTGCGTCCTGACCACGCCGACCCTCACCACCATCCGCCAGCCGACCCCCGCCATTGCCGCCGCCGGCGTCGGCATGATGATGGCCCTGCTTCGGGGAGAAAAGCCGCCGCAGCCGCGGGTGGTGGTGGAGCCGGAGCTGATTGCCCGCGGTTCGACCCGGCGCTATGCGGAATAAGTACCAGCGCCGGGATGACGGTGCCCGGACGCTTTCAGCGTAACAGCGCTCGGAGACACCTCCCGCACGTTCAATTCGCCCATTCCCTGACGGCGGTGGCCACTTCGGCGCCGTCGGCGCCGACGATCACCGTTTCCTCGTAATGCGCCACCCAGGCGCCGTCGGTGGTTTTCATGGTCCAGCCGTCGCCGGCGGGAACGATGGTGGCGACGCCGGTGGTGATGATGGGTTCGATGGCGATGACCATGCCTTCCTTGAGGACCACCGCGTTCGAGCCATCGGGGTAATTGGGCACTTCCGGTTCCTCGTGGGTGTGCCGGCCGACGCCGTGTCCGCAGAGCTCCTTGATGATTTTGAATCCGGCCCGGGCGGTTTCCTCCTGGATGATTTGCCCGAGGTCCTTCAGGCTCATGCCGGGTTTGGCGTGGGCGACGGCGGCGCGGCAGGCCAGCCGGGCGGTGCCGGCGAGACGCATGATGTTCGCGTCGGCGGGTGCGAGGACGGCCATGCGGGTGGCGTCGGCGACGTAACCGTGTTTGTCGGCGGTGAGGTCGAGTTTCACCAGGTCGCCGGGTTTGAGGATGCGGTTTCCGGGGATGCCGTGGACGACTTCGTCGTTGACGCTGATGCAGAGGTGGCCGGGGAAACGGTATTCCTTTTTCGGGGTGGCTTCGGCACCGGCTTCCTGAAGCAGGCGCGCGGCGAGGAGGTCGAGGGCATTGGTGGTGAGGCCGGGCTGGGCGGCGTGAACGAGTTTTTCCAGAACATCCGCGACGATGGCGCCGATGGCGAGGAGTCCCTGGCGGTCGTAGGCGGTTTTTACCAGCAAGGGGCGTCCTTTTTTAGGAAAATGGAAAAAGTGGAACTGCGACAGGGAATTTTACAGGAACGCCGCCGCCATAATCACCGCCACCGCCAGCGCCGCCGCCAAGCCGAACCCCCGGCCCTGCCAGCCCCAGACTTTGCTCAGGAGTAAACAGGCCAAACCGTAGACAATGAACAGGCCCAGCCTCAACCCCCATAATAACAGCCAATGCCAAAAGGCCATTTCCCCCAAGATCCGCTCGGGCGGAACCTCCCCCCGCCAGATCATCCTGCCGACCACGGAGCAGTCCGGCACCGGAACCACCACCCCACCCTCGCCCAGCACGCCCACCAGGGAAACCGGACCGGCCGCGACCCCGAAAAAATCGACCTGCACGTCGCCAATCTCCGGGCGCTGCGGATTGGCGCCGAGATAAAACCGGTTCCCGGCCGCCGACATTTTTCCCGCCAGCCCGCCGGGCACAAGTTCGGGGCGCAGTTCTTCGTCGCCCCGCAGGGAACATTTGAAAACGTCGCCAAGGCGATACGCGCCCAGGTAAACCTCACGGGCGGGTATGCGACTCGGCATGGCGTCCAGTTTGGCTTTGACCGTGTTCCGGTGGGAAAAATCGCCGGTTTTGAATTTGCCCGAATCCACCGGCCGCGACACCCAACGGCGGTGATAGTCGTAACGCGGCGCTTCCGACGGTTTCTTCCGCACCTCTTCCTCGACCCATTGGTAATACTGCACCCGGCGCACCAGGCAAACCACCTCCGCCTTCACCCCCAACTCGCGGTCTTCCGCCCCTTGGGCAACGCGCAGCTCACCGGACAAATACACCGTCCTGCCCAGGAGCGACGCATCGACCGCCCCCGGATTGGTCACCCCCACCACCTCGCGCTTGGACTCCCCCAGGCAGTTCGCCGCATTCAGGAAGCCACGGGAGAAGTGCCAAAAAGCGAGCGTAGCGCCGACCATTATCGCCAACGCCGCCAGCGTCCCGACCAGCATACCCACCTTGTCGCGGCCAGACTCCGGCATGGGACAACCCCCTTCTCACAACGACGCCACCAAACCCTTCAAATCCGCCAGGCCGAGGACGATGCCGTCGGCGTCCACCACCGGCACGTCGGCAATGCGTTTTTCCCGCATGATCGACAATACCTCCCCGGCCAGCGTACCGGCCATTACCCGGCAGCAGCCGCGAATCATCGCCGTACCGACGCTGCGGGACAAGAACGCCGGGTCTGACTCGAGGCCCCGCCGCAAATCGCCGTCGCAGAAAATCCCCTCGAGGCGGCCGCCCGCGTCGACAATCACCGCCGCGCCAGCCCGGGCCTTGGTCATCGCGAACAAGGTCTCCTGGACCGACTTGTCGGCCGTCACCTTGGCGACCGCGTCGCCGAGGCGCATCACCGTCTCCACCGGCGCGACCTTCCGCCCCAATGCCCCGGCCGGGTGCCTGCGGGCGTAGTCGTCTGTCTTGAAGCCGCGGCGCCGCATCAGGCAAACCGCCAAGGCGTCCCCCAAGGCCAACAGGGCCGTCGTCGTCGCTGTCGGGGCCAGGCCCAAGGGGCAGGCCTCGGCGATGTTCCCGATCGGCAAGACGATTTCGCAATGCGCCGCCAGAGTCGAACGCGGATTACCGGTCACGCCAATCACCCGGCAGCCAATCCGCCGCACAAACGGGATAAGCCGGGTTATCTCCTCCGACTCGCCCGAGTTCGACAAAAACAGGCAGGCGTCCTGGCTGGTGATCATCCCCAAATCGCCGTGCAAGGCGTCGGCCGGATGCATGAAAAAGGCCGGCGTTCCGGTGCTGGCCATGGTCGCAGCGATCTTCTGGCCGATCAGCCCCGCCTTCCCCATGCCGGAGACGATCACCCTGCCCTTGACCGCAAGAATCGCGTCCAAGGCCTGGACAAAGCCGCCGTCCAGATTCGCCTGCAAAATCCGCAGGGCGGTAATCTCCGCCTCAATCGCCTCCCGCGCCCGTTCAATCGACATGGGAGAACCGATCTATCATGTGGTCGGTCAAGACATGGACCCGGCCGTCCGAAGTCGTTTCAATCATTCCCCGCGCGAACAGGTTGATCGCCTGGGGGTAAGCCAGGCACTCCTCCCGAAACACCCGTTCCGCCACGTCGTCCGGGGTGTCGCCGCTGTACACGGGACAGCAGCGCTGGAGGATGATTTGCCCGCTGTCGTACTTGTGGTCGGCCAGATGCACGGTGCAGCCGGTGACCTTGACCCCCGCGTCCACCACCGCCTCGTGGACTTTGCGGCCGTACATCCCCTGGCCGCAAAACATCGGCACCAAAGCGGGATGGATGTTCAGGACCTTGCCGCTCAGTTCCGGCGCGAACAGGTAGCGGCACATGAAACCGGCCATGCACACCAGGTCGAAATCCTGCGACAAAAGCACCTTGTCGATATCCCGGGACATCGTTCCCCAGTCCCTGACGTCCTCGGCCTCGCGGGCGGTCATCTTGTACTTCTTCGAATCGACGACCACGGCGGGAATGCCGGCCTTGCGGGCGATCGCCAGCCCCTTGACGCCGGGACGCGACGACACCACCAGGCCGATATCGGCGTCCAGCATGCCGTCGGCGCGGCAATGGAGCAGGTTCGCCAGGGTCGTTCCGCCGCCGGAAATCAAGACCGCAAGCTTGAGGCGTTTATCGGACATACGGGTCTCCTTGTTGATTTTCGAAGCAATCGAGCCAACCGCCGCCCGATTGCTTCGAAAGTTTAACTTCCTGGTCCGCAGGAGGTTTGTTTTCACTCGTCGTCGTCTGACAGCTCCATTTCGGAATCGTTCGCCCCATCGGCATCTGGAACGACTGTCGCGTCGACACTGGTCGCCTTCGCTGCCATGCCGTCCTCGCCGCCGCGCTCGTCCTTGTCCGTCACCACCACCCGCGCCACCGCCACCACCGTGTCGTCGTCGTTCAGGCGAATGGCCTTGACCCCCTGGGTTGCCCGGGTGGTCACGCGGATGCCGTTGACACTGATCCGCACCACCATGCCTTTCGAGGTGATGATCATCAATTCGTCCTCTTCCTGCACGGTCATGCAGGAGACCACCGGCCCCGTCTTGTCGGTGACGTTCATGTTGATGACGCCCTTGGCGCCGCGTTTCGTGAGGCGGTAGTCGGCGAAGTCGGAACGTTTACCGAGACCCGCCTCGGAAATGGTGAGGACGGTGCAATTCGGCGCCACCACCATCAGGCCGATGCAGACGTCGTCGTCCTGCAAATTCATCCCGGCGACGCCGCCGGCCGAGCGGCCCATGGGCCGGACGTCCTCCTCCTTGAAGCGGCAGGCCTGGCCTTCCTTCGAGGCGAGCATGAGTTCGTTCCGGCCGCTGGTCATCACCACCCCGATCAATTCGTCGCCGTCGGCGATGTTGATGGCGTGGATGCCGCCTTTCTTCGGGTGCTGGAAGGCGGAGAGGACCGTCTTCTTGATGACCCCCTTCCGGGTCGCCATGACCAGGTAATGCTCGTCGTCGAAGGTCCGGACTGGGATCATGGCTGACACCTTCTCCCCTTCCGACAGTTCCAGGACGTTCGCGATGGAGCGCCCCTTCGCCGAACGGCCCATTTCCGGCACGTCGTAGACTTTCAGCCAGTGGATGCGGCCCTTGTTCGTGAAGAAGAGGATGTAGTCGTGGGTGATGCCGATAAACAGGTGTTCGATGAAATCGCCGTCCTTCAGCCCCGAGCCGGTGACCCCCTTGCCGCCGCGGCCTTGTTTGCGGTAGACGTCCAGGGCCATCCGCTTCAGGTAGCCGTCGTGCGAGACGGTGACGGCCATTTCCTCCTCCGCGATCATGTCCTCGATGGAAATGTCCTCGGCGGCGGCGACGATTTCGGTGCGGCGTTCGTCGCCGTATTTCGCCAGCATGTCCTGGCAATCCTGCTTGATGATGGCCATGACCCGGGAGCGGTTGGCGAGAATGTCCTTATAGTCGGCGATGGTCTTGACGAGTTCCGCGTATTCGTCTTCGAGTTCTTTCCGTTGCAGGCCGGTAAGCCGGGCGAGACGCATGTCGAGAATGGCGTTGGCCTGGATTTCCGTCAGTTCGAACTCTTTCATGAGGGAGGCGCGGGCGACCGGCACGTCCTCGGAGGAGCGGATGATTTCGATGACCCGGTCGATGTGGTCGAGGGCCTTCAACAAACCTTCCAGGATGTGGGCGCGGGCCTCGGCCTTGTTCAGGAGGTAGACGGTGCGGCGGCGGATGACCTCGAAGCGGTGTTCGATGTAGTGCTGCATCATCTGCTTGAGGTTGAGCGTCTCCGGCCGGCCCTTGACCAGGGCGATGTTGTTCACCGAGAAATTGCTTTGGAGCGGGGTCAGTTTGTAGAGCTGGTTCAGGACGACGGTGGAATTGACGCCGTTCTTCAATTCGATTACGATCCTCAGGCCGTTCTTCTGGGAGGTGGAGTCGTAGAAGTCGGTGATGCCGTCGATTTTCCCCTCCTTG
>JAVBQR010000009.1:0-9495 GCA_031548865.1 Planctomycetota bacterium | reverse complement strand
ATGGGCTATTTCCCCCCATTAAACTCCTTCACCGCCCCGAGGAGCGCCACCATGTTCGCCACCGGCGTGCGCGCCTGGACGTTGTGGATGGCGTTCATGATGAAGCCGCCGTTGGGCGAGAAGATGCGCAGGCGTTCCAGGACTTCCTTCCTGACCTCTTCCGGAGTCCCGAAGGGGAGGGTCTTCTGGGTGTCCACGCCGCCGCCCCAGAAGACGAGGCGATCGCCGTAAGTTTTCTTGAGGTTCTGCGGATCCATGCCGGTGGCGGAACATTGCACCGGGTTCAGGACGTCGAAGCCGGAGTCGATCAGGCCGCCGATGAAGGGTTCGATGGCGCCGCAGCTGTGTTTCAAGGTTTTCCAGGGGGTGTTTTGGTGAATCCAGGCGTTGATCTTTTTGTAGTAGGGCTGGTACATTTCCAGGAAGGTGTCTTTGGAGCAGAAGGTGCTGATTTGCGTGCCGAAGTCGGTGCCGCAGACGAAAACCACGTCGTAGGCGTCGGGGCCGACGGTTCTCAGAATTTTCTCCAGATTCGTCAGGGCGATCTCGGTCTGCTTCGTGAAAATTTCATGGACAAAATCCTGGCGCGCCGCCACGGACATGTACCATTCGGCGATGTCGCGAATGCCTTTGGGGTGTTTCAGGAACATGGCCGGGACCAGGGCGATGTCCCCGTAGGCGGTCCCGGGGAGGCCGGCGACCACGGCGCGGCCGTGGCTGCGCGCTTCCTTGGCGCGTTCGGCCAGGCCTTTAAGCTGGTCGTCCGAGAGGAGGGTGAATTCCTCGGTGTTGTCGGCGACCGAGGGGTCGTCTTCGTCAAATTCGCCCTGGCGGACGATGGCGTCGAAGAAATAGCCGGAAGCGGGCATGCGGGCGCAGGGGGGGGCGGAGCGGTCGCCTTGGGGGTAGGTGAGGGCTTCGCCTTTCTCATTGATGTCAATCTGCATTTTTTCGGGGATGAGGACGTTTTGTCCCCAAAGGGTTTTCCATTCTTTCCATTTGAAGTCGATGGGAACGCCGAACATGTTGGTTAGGGAATGGCAGGTGGCGGCGTCTATTCCCATGGCGTCGGCGAGGTCGTCGTCGATCAGGCCGAGCATCTGGTAGGGTTCGTGGACCTTGACCAGCCGCTTTTCCAGGCCGAAGTGATCCCGGAGTTCGGCGACGACGCTGCAGTGGATTCCGGAACAGTTATGGCCGCCGAAATCGAGCGGCACTCTCTTGGGCTGGCGGTGGTTCAGGGAATCCAGAACGACTTGTCTCGAGTCTTGCATGGCGTATCCTCTGTCGAAAAAGGGGGAAAAGGGGAAGCGGCGGGTCGCAATACGCAGGGCTCGCCTGGCATTCGGCGGTCAGGGTGGACATTCCGAAAAAATCGGGCAGACCGCCGCTCGATTTTCTCAAAAAGTCCGCTCAGGCACTCTTCTACCATACCTTCGGAAGAACCCACAGTCAAGGGGCGGAGGAGCAGGCTGACAAATTTTCGCACGCCTATTTTACTCGATCGGGCGCGCGCACAGGTTGCTGATGATCGATCTAATCCAAGTGTCTCCCGTTGGCAAAAACCCGAATCGGCTGGCATTCGGCCTCGGCTTCGAGTATTATCGGACCATTAATTTTGGCGGAGCCAAGCCGCAGAAACCCTTACGGGAGGACTTCCATGAACCACATCGCCGCCGCCGCCCTGGGTTCGGAACCTTTCGACCTGGTTCTTGACAATCTCCGGTTTGTCAATCTGAATACGGAAGAGGTTTACCCCGCCCAAATTGGCGTCAAAGCTGGCCGCATCGCCCACGTTACGCCGCCGGGAGGTTCCGGCCTGGTCGGGGAAACTCGCCGCGACTGCCAAAACGCCTACGCCCTCCCGGGCTTCATCGACTCGCATGTCCATATCGAAAGCAGTATGCTCACCCCGGGCAATTTCGCCGCCGCCGTCATCCCCCGCGGCACCACCACCGTCGTCGCCGACCCCCACGAATTTTGCAATGTCCGCGGCACCGCCGGCATGGCCTATGTCCGGGACGCTTCGCGCTCGATCCGGCTGCGGGTTCTCCTGGCGGCTCCTTCCTGTGTGCCGGCACTGGTCGGAGCGGAAACGAATTTCACCACTTTCGGGCCGGACGAAATCCGGGACATGCTCGCCATGCCGGAGACCGTTTCCCTGGGCGAAGTCATGGACTATCCCGGCGTCGTCCACCAGAGCCAACGCATGCGGGATATCCTCGCCGCCGCCCGGGCGAGCGGGAAAATCATCCAGGGCCACATCATCGATCCGACCGACCGCGAACTCTCCGCCTACCTTGCCGCCGGTTGCGAATCCGACCACGAATGCCGCACTATCGAGGACGCGATGCGGAAATTGCGGGCGGGGATGACCCTGGAATGCCGCAACGGCTCGACCGCCAAGAACCTGCCGGTCGAGGCCGAGGCTTTGGCCAAATTGAATTACCCGGTGAACGCGACTCTGTGCACCGACGACCGCGAACCCCACGACCTTCTGGAGATTGGCCACCTGGATTCAGCCCTCCGCTCCGCCGTCCGCCACGGCATCCCGGCCATGAAAGCCCTGCAAATGGCCACCCGCAATGCCGCCCTGTTCCTGGGGCTCCGGGACCGGGGCAATTTGCGGCCGGGGAGTTTGGCCGACATCGTCCTGGTCCGCGATCTCGTGGATTTCCAGATCGAGGCGGTGTTTATCGGAGGGGAACTCGTCGCCGAAAACGGTCGCATGGCCGTCGCCATTCCGCATCCGGATCTACCTTTCGAACACGAAAACACCGTGCGCATCCAAGCCGGGCTCACCCCGGACTCGTTCCGTTTTCGCCTTCCGGAAAAGGCCGCCCTTCCGGCGCCGGGTAGCGTTACCTTAAACTGTATTACTTTCCCCCAAGGCGACCCCTTCCTCACGCAGCTTCTCCCCGTTTCCTTCCCGGTACGGGACGGCTGCGCCGACCTCTCCGGCCTCCCCGACTTCGCCACGCTCGCGGTGCTGGAGCGTCACCACGCCAGCGGGAACCTGGCCCTCGCGCCGGTTCACAACACGGGGCTGCGCGAAGGCGCGGTGGCGGGAACCGTTTCCCACGATTCGCATAATCTTTTCGTTTTCGGAATGAATCCGGAAGACATGCTGACCGCGGTAAAGCGCATCGTCCACTTGGGGGGCGGCTTTGTCGCGGTGCGTCGGGGCGAAGTGGCGGCGGAGGTTCCCCTGCCGGTGGCGGGGCTGGTTTCCAAACGTCCGGCGGCGGAGGTGGCGGCGGAAATGGCGGCGATGAAAATCATTCTTGGGGAAATGGGGCTGGTAGGCGAGGCTCCCCTGCATATGCTCACCTGGTTTTCGCTGGCGGTCCTGCCGGAGGTAAGATTGACTGACAAAGGGCTTTTCGATACGGTTCGACAGGTTTTTTTGCCGATGTATATTTAAATGGACTTTTGCCATCCGAACGTTCGGTGCGATGGATAGGAGAGAAACATGGAAGAATTGTTGTATTGGACCAAACTGGCCCTGTCCCGCTGGCAGGATTACCAGGGTCGTTCGCGACGCCGGGAATACTGGTACTTTTACCTGTCCAGCATGATCGTGGGTTTTGCCGCCCAGCTGCTAATCAGCTTTTTGATCCCGGTTCTTGGCAACGCCATTTGCACATTACTGTTGTTTCTCGTCGGCATCGCCATCTTCATTCCCTATCTGGCGGTATTGATTCGCCGCCTGCACGACACCGGCAAGAGCGGCTGGTGGGCGCTACTCAATCTGCTGCCGCTTATCGGCGCGATTATCCTCATCGTTTTCACGGTCCAGGACAGCCAGCCCGGCAGCAATCAATGGGGCGCGAACCCCAAGGGAAACTAGCTCTTACCCTGACAGTTGCTTTCCACCAAACCCGGAAGCGCGAAAAAGTTCATTGACTTTGAGGACTCAATCCGTATACTCGTTTTTTCCCCGCTGGGGTAGCTCAGCTGGTAGAGCACGGCCCTGAAAAGGCCGGTGTCGGCAGTTCAACTCTGCCCCCCAGCACCAAAGCTTCCTACTTGACCTTCCCTTCCCCGGGAAGGTCTTTTTTATGACGTGAGGTCGGGGTTTGATATTTTGCGGTATCGGGATATAATAAACGCATGAAGAAGCGTGTGTATATCGAAACCTCGGTGATCAGTTACTTGGCCTCGCGTCCATCGCGGGACATTATTCGTTTAGGGAAGCAGCGATTGACAGCGGAATGGTGGGAAGAAAGGCATAAATGGGAACTTTTTATTACTCCGACAGTAAATGATGAAATTTGCAGGGGCGATGCAGATGCGGTAAAGCGGCGGAAGCATGTCGCCGAATCGATACCTCTTTTACCGCTTTCTCCACAAGCCGACGCGCTTGCGGATTTGATAATTGCCAAAGCACTGCTGCCTAAATCGTCATTGGCCGATGCCACCCATCTTGCTTTGGCGGTAGTTCATAATGCCGATTATTTGTTAACCTGGAATCAACGACATTTGGATAATTCTTCGACTCGTGAGCGTATGGTTGATTTCTTCAAACAACAAGGCATGCGACCGGTATACGTTTTAACGCCGGAAAGATTGTTGGAGGAAACATCATGAATAGGAAATCACTGGATGATGATGTGGATCCGGTCGAAGAGATCCGCGCCATACGTGATGAAATAGCACGTAAATTCAAGACACCAAGCGCTTATCTGGCGTATCTGCGGACTCGGTCGATCGCGTTGGATGAAGATGCGGGTTACAATAAAAAAGAGGAAAACAAGAAGAACGCGTACTCACGG
Source organism: Planctomycetota bacterium (assembly GCA_031548865.1). GTDB lineage: Bacteria > Planctomycetota > SZUA-567 > SZUA-567 > SZUA-567 > JAJBSZ01. Next base: position 4,720 of record JAVBQR010000009.1, on the reverse strand, counting down.
AAACCCGCCTCCAAGGTAAGACGGCGTATCGCTGTAGAACACTGAGCGAACGAGAAATTCCATGCTGTTAGGCCGCTTCACCGCCGCTATGCAGCGGCTTCTTGCTAAGCCGCCCGCGCCTTCTATCCTAATCGCCGCCCTCTCCGGCGGGGTCGACTCGGTAGTTTTGCTGTACCTTTTGCACCACTGGCGACAGACTCTGTCTCCAGAAAAGAAACCCCGCCTTCTCGCCGCCCACCTGAATCACCAACTTCGCGGCGACGCCTCCGACCAGGATCAAACTTTCTGCCGCGCCTACGCCGCTACACTTGATGTCCCCTTCGCGACCCTTGACGCGGACGTCGCCGGCTTTGCGAAATCGCATCGTCTCGGTCTCGAAGAAGCGGGGCGCTTACTGCGGCAGGAATTTTTCCAGAACCTCGCCGGCGCGGACGGCCTGGTCCTCACCGGACACCACGCCGGGGATCAGGTCGAGACGATTCTCATGCGGCTCCACCGGGGAGCGCACCGGCGCGGCCTGGCCGGCATGCGGGAGGACACCGTTCTAGAACTCGGGCCGGGCCGGCGTCTCCGTTTGGGCCGGCCGCTTCTAGGCTTGGAACGCGCCGACATTCTTGCCTATGCCCGGGCAAACAAACTGGCTTGGCGGGAAGACGCTTCGAACACCAGTGGCGAATTTTTCCGGAACCGGATTCGCAACCGCCTCGTGCCGCTGCTGGAAAACTGGCTGCCCGGTTTCGGAGCGCGCCTGCGGGCGCGGGCGGTGGCATGGGCGGAAGAGGAAAGGATTGCCGGGGAAGCGGCGGCGGATTTGTTGCACGGGTGCTGCCGGCGCGAAAACGGCGGTTGTTTCGTGGATTTGGCAAGGGGGGATGGCAAAAGCGCGTTCGAGGGGGTCCCGGACGAGGTGGTTCGCCACGCCTTGCGGAGCATCTACGAAGAGGAGGCGGGGATTACGCTTCAGGACGGCGGAGTTTTGCCACGCCTGTTTGCCCTGCTGCAAACCGGCCGGCTCGGCGAGACGCTCTGTTTACCGGGGGGAGTCAGGGCCAGGAGGGAACATGACGGCTTGTTCTTCTTCCGGGCGGCTTCGCGAAGGAAGGATGGCGCCGGAAACGCGTGGCAACGGCGACGTGACGCAGGCGCTCCGGAAATGCCGGTGCCGGAATTGGTCCTGCCGGAACCGCCCTTTTGCCTGCGGCATGGCGCCCTCGTAGTCACGGCGGAATACCGCCGCGGCCGGCCGCCGGCGGAGGATTGCCGCAATCCCGGGGTCGAATGGCTGAGCCTCGCAGCAGTCCGTTTTCCCCTGGTTTTGCGGCCGCCCCGTCCCGGTGAGCGCCTGCTTCCCTTGGGCGCGAAGGGCGGCAGGAAGATTCAGGACCTGTTGGTGGACGCGAAAATTCCCCGCCGGAAACGATCGCTCGCCCGGGTCCTCGCCGATTGCGAAGGCTGCCTGTGGCTGTGGCCGCTCAGGCTGGCCGAACGGGCGAGAATCCGCACGGAAGCGGAACCGGCGCTGCGGGTGGCTATTCGCGAAGAACAGCCCCCTCATTCCTTATACCAGATATAATACGAGATAATCACCGCCAGACTCGCACTGGCGATGATCGCCGCCAGCAAATCGCAATAAAACCACCAGTTCTCCCGCCACGCCACCATCCGGTCCAAACGTTCGATATAACGCATCGGCAGATATTTGCAGATGAATTTCCCGACCCGCGACAACAGCAGCCGAACCCCGGTCTTGGGGAGCGGCGCCAGCGCCATCTGCATGTCCAACCCCAAATCGTCACCCTCGCCGCCGCCCGGCTCGGCTCCGTCCTCGTCATCCATCATGGAACGCATCTCGTCGTCCATGTCATCGGAGAAATCCATGGCGTCGAGATCGGAGAACATGTCGGCGGGATCCTTGGCTCCGCCGCCGGATTTGCCGGAGGATAGGCTTACCCCGGCCTCGCCGTCCCCACCTGACCCGTCGCCGCGTGCGGCCCGGCGCCGCCTGGGAACTTCGGCATCACCGAAATCCCCCTCCGCCTCGCCGTCCTCCCCGTCGTTCGAGTCGACAATCGCCAGCATCTCTTCCGTGCCCGGCTTGGGACCCTTGCGGCCGGATTCGATATCGCTGTCGTCAACCACCGGCGCGCTGACTTCGGCGTCAGCGTCGGGGAGATCGTCGAAGCCTTCGTTCAGCAAATCGTCCGCCGTTACGCCGGGTCTCGCAGGTTCGTCGTCGCTTTCGCCGTAGGCCGCGTCGTTTTCCTCGAATGCCGCGTCCCCTTCCTCGTAAGCGGCGTCCCCCTCTTCATAGTCCGAGGTTCCGGATTGCTCTGATTCCCCTTCCCCCTCATCCGCGGGCTCGCCGTCCTCTTGCCTGGCGGCGGCGTTACGGCCGCCGACCGAACCCGGCATCGCGTCTTCGAAAGGATCGTAAGTGTCCGAGGTGTCGGCTTCGCCCTCGGCCTCCGCCGGCGCCGCGCCGCCGCCGCCTTTTTTCTCCGCCTCGTATTCCCGGCGCAAACGTTCCATGCGGGAGCGCATTCTCTCGCCGGCGCTGGCCACCCGCCCGGTGTCTTCACCGGAAGCGCCGCCGCCCGCTTTCGGGTTATGAAGCGCATCGGCCAAAGCGGCGTCGTCAAGGATGAGCAGCTCCTCATCCTCTTCCGGAGCCGCTTCGCCCCCTTCCGACAGCGCTACGGTTTCCGCCGCGTCAATCTCCCGGGCGATTTCCTTGAAGGCGTCGGCTTCCTTTTGTTCCGCCCCGGCCAATTCGGCCAGCAGATCCGCCGCCTCGCCCGGATCTGCTTCGCCCGGCAACTGCCCCTTTCCGGATGATTTGCCTGGCGCGCCGATTCCGCCCTGCTGCTTCTCACCAGACAAAATCTGTGTCAGGTTTTGCCCGAAATCGGCCGAAAAGATCATGGTGGCGGCCACGTCATTGCCATCCGGACCGTTCCCGGCTCCGTCGCCCCGTTCTTCGCGATCCCGAACTTTCCTCTCCCAAAGGGAATCGAGATCCACGTCGCCGAAAAGATCCAGGTAGCGCGTGTCGAGGGAATGCGTGTCGCCGCGCCCGCCCGGCCGCGCGGCGGCGGGCGGTTCTGCCGCTTTGCCTTTGCTTCCGGTCCCGCCGCCGGCCTGGCCCGGTTTGGCACTGCCGGCGGCGGCGTGGCGTTCCCGCCAAATCGCCTCCAGATCGATACCGGTGAAAAGGTCGATGGAACGGGTCATATCCGGCCGCCGGCCCGGCCTTCCGGTACCTGGTTCGGGCTCCGCTCCGGCGGCGGTTTCCGGGGGACGATCGGGGAAGAGCTCGGCCAAATCCAGCAAGGCCGCCATCGGATCGCCACGGGGCGCCTCCCCGGCCCGATCGTACCAGTCGGTCGGCAGGACGTACTGCGCTGCGTCGCCGTCCGCGTTCAGGTTTTCGAATTGGCTGCCGTCCGGATGCGGGCGTGGCACGGCGCCGGATCCCGCTTCGGCATCCGCCTCGGGCAGGTTTAAAAGCGAGAGGACATCGAATTCGCCGGCGTCCGCGGCGTCCGGCATGGCTCCCGCTCCCGATAATAGCGCTGTGTCCGGGGCGGCGTCGATGCCGCCGTAGGCGGCGCTTTGGGCGGAAAGCTGTTTGAAGGCCTCGGCGGCCGCGCCTCCGCCCGGCGGCGGCGGGCGGCCGCGTTCTGAGATTTCGGCTTCGCGAAGCGGCACCGGCGCGGCGGCGGGACCGCGCCGCCGGCGGAAAGCGTTGGCATACTCGTGCCAGGTGGTTACGGCGGCGCCGGCGTCGAGCTCGGGCGGGACATAGACCCCGGGTTCCATTCCCTCGGAAGGGAAAAGCGCCTCACCGGCTTGGGCCGGTCCGGGCGAAGCGTCGCGGGGGGGAGTCGTCGGTTTGCCCCGTTCCCGCGACCGGCGCGGGCTGGGGTCGTCCACCGCCGGCGGTGGCGAAGCGGCCTGGGCGGCCGGGCGTTTCGGGGGAGGGGGTTCGTCGTCGTCCGATTCGAAGCCGAAGTCTAGGCTGGAGGCGAGGTTGCCGATATTCGACAAGGTGCTGACAATGCCGGCGGCGGAGTTGTCCAATACCGCGGCGGGGCGTCCCTTCTCGGAGACGTCGAAGTCGGTGAAGAGCAGGCGCCCTTGCTTGGATTGGTCTTTGCCTTCTGCCATGCTGCTTGGGGGTCTCCGGCGGCCCGGGTTTTATAAACGCGGTAATTGGCGAGTCTATCCGGGCGGTAATTTGCTCCGCACTCATTTAATATTATCGGTCCCGGCAGGGAAAGGCTTCAGGTTTTTCGTGAATTGGTGCGGATTACCTATCGGGCGCTGGACGAAATGGTGAAAATGCTTTTAAAACAGAGGGCACAGAGAACAGGCGCATCTCAAGTTTGTGTAAGCATAACTCTCTGTCCTGCCACATCGGACCTAATCCCACTCGTCATTCCGGCGTCGCAAGCGTTCAACCGGGGGAAAAACGGGCGGTTTCGCCGGAATCCAGAGGGATTTACCATTGCTACGGAACGTATGGGAACCCCAATGCCGTCTACGTAAGTCCCGCTGGATTCCGGCGAAACCGCCCGTTGGGGTTGCAGCAACTGCTTGCGACGCCGGAATGACGGATGGAGAGGAGTCAGACGTAACAGAATTGAAATGCGCCCTCTGTGTCCTCTGTGTTAATGCAGTTGTCACGAATGCCGCTGAAATAAGGACAAAACCACTCATA
>JAVBQR010000100.1:0-4482 GCA_031548865.1 Planctomycetota bacterium | reverse complement strand
GTCATCGTGCGCGGGGACGAACACGGCGAACGCGTTCCCCTCACCATCGCCGACTTCGACGCCATTTCAGGCGTCCTCACCCTGGTCATGCAAATTGTCGGCCTCGCCAGCCACAAGCTGAACGAATTCCGCGCCGGTGACAAATTCCGGGACATCGTGGGACCGCTCGGCCACGCCTCGGAAATCAAGAATTTCGGCACCGTGGTCCTGGTCTCGGGCGGCCTCGGCATCGCCCCGGTCTTCCCCATTCAACGCGCCATGAAGGATGCCGGTAACAAGGTCGTGTCGATTATCGGCGCGCGGTCCAGAAACCTCCTCTTCTGGGAAGACCGCATGAAGGCGACTTCCGACACTTTCTTTGAAACCACCGACGACGGTTCGGTCGGGGAAAAAGGCCTGGTCACCGCCCCCCTGCAGAGAATGCTCGCCGCCGGCGAAAAAATCGACCGGGTCATCGCCATCGGCCCTCCGGTGATGATGCGCGCCGTCAGCGAAGTCACCCGCGCCGCGAAAATCCCCACCATCGTCAGTCTTAATTCCATCATGGTCGACGGCACCGGCATGTGCGGTTGCTGCCGGGTCGAGGTCGGCGGCGCCACCAAATTCACCTGCGTCGACGGCCCCGAATTCGACGCCCACCAGGTCAATTGGCCCCTCCTCCTCACCAGAATGTCAGCCTACCGCGACAAGGAGCTGAGTTCCTTCAACCTACATAATAATATCGACCATAAGCCGGTTGCCAAGGCAAAAGACCGCACGCCCATGCCGGAACAGGATCCGAAGGAACGGGCCAGGAACTTCAACGAAGTGGCGCTGGGCTACAGCGCCGAAATGGCGCGTTCGGAAGCGATGCGCTGTTTGCAGTGCAGGAAACCGCTCTGCGTCGACGGCTGCCCGGTTAATGTCAAGATTCCCCAGTTCATCAAGGAAATCGCCGACGGCCGCTTCCTGGCCGCCGCCAGAATTCTCAAGGAGACAAACAACCTGCCCGCCGTTTGCGGCCGGGTTTGCCCCCAGGAAACGCAATGCGAGGCGAAGTGCGTTCTCGGCATAAAAGGCGACCCCGTTGCCATCGGCCGCCTGGAACGCTTCGCCGCCGACGCCGAGGCGTCCATGGGCTCGCCTGACCTGCCGGAACTCCCCCCGCCAAGCGGCAAGCGGGTGGCGATCATCGGCGCCGGCCCGGCCGGCCTGACCGCCGGGGCGGATCTGGCGTTGATGGGCCACAAGGCGGTCATTTTCGAGGCGCTGCACGCGCCAGGCGGGGTCCTCGCCTACGGCATCCCCGAGTTCCGCCTTCCCAAGGTCATCGTCCGCCGCGAATGCGATTACCTCGAGGCCCTCGGAGTCGAATTCAAGGTCAATTTCCCGGTCGGCCCGACTTTGACCGTGAACGATCTCCTGCATAACGGCTTCGACGCCGTGTTTATCGGCTCCGGCGCCGGCCTTCCCTGGTTCCTGAACATTCCCGGTGAGAACCTGAACGGCGTCTATTCCTCCAACGAAATTCTCACCCGCATCAACCTGATGAAGGCCTACCAGTTCCCCGACTACGACACGCCGGTGCTGGTCGGTAAAAACGTCTGCGTCTGCGGCGGCGGGAACGTGGCGATGGACGCGGCGCGCTCGATGCTGCGCTTGGGCGCGAATTCGGTGACCCTGGTTTACCGGCGGACAAAAAAGGAGTTGCCGGCGAGAATCGAAGAGGTGCACCACGCGCTCGAGGAAGGGGTGAAACTTCTCGAATTGACGGCGCCAATTGAAGTCCTGGGTGACGACAAGGGCTGGGTGAACGGCTTGAAGTGCCTCAGGATGGAACTCGGGGAACCCGACGCCAGCGGCCGCCGGCGGCCGGTGGAAGTGAAGGGTTCCGAGCACATCGTCCCCTGCGATCAGTTGATTGTCGCCATCGGTAACGGTCCGAATCCGGTGTTGACGAAATCATTCCCCGAATTGAAATTGGACAAGCGGGGGAATATTCCGGTCGACGCCGACATGATGACAAATGTTCCCGGCGTTTTTGCCGGCGGGGACATTGTCACCGGAGCGGCAACGGTCATCGAGGCGATGGGGGCGGGCAAGAAGGCGGCGGCGGCGATTGACGGTTATTTGAAGAAGAGGTAATAGTTCTACTTCGCGACTGTTGTGGAAACCGCCTCCACAACTGTCGTGTGATTAAAAGGTTGCCTGGTGCACAGAATATCGTGCCGTTTCACTTGATATCCAGATGGCTTGTCTGGTATAATGCTAAATCAAGGGACTATGCCGATTGGAAGTCCTGGGCGGCGAACCCATAGTTCCTATTGGGTTGATAATATTTAAGATAGGTGATGATACAGCCGCCCGAGTCGGACTTTTTTCGCAGGCGATGTGGTGCCGGATCCGAATGAACCGGAGTAAATGAACCGGCATAAACCGGAATGAACTGTAATAAATTGGTAGTGAACTGATGACTTGCTCACCTTGTCAACAAAACCAAAAGCGCCAGTAGCTCAGCTGGATAGAGCACCGGATTTCTAATCCGGCGGTCAGGGGTTCGAATCCCTTCTGGCGTGCCAATATAACGACCGCAACCTCAAGGGGTTGCGGTTTTTGTTTGACAGGCTATACCTCGTCTATTACCATTTGGGGACGCTTTATGGGGACGCTTACGGCGAAAGGGATAGCGAAATGCCTCGATTCCGGGACGGTTTTCCAAGGCCTAAAAAAGAGTATCATCATGGGGCTTGGCGGATTTACTGGCGGTGGAATGGCAATAAATATTCTGTCCAAACCGGCATAACCGATCGGGATGACGAAAAGAACATTGAGGCGATGGTGCGCATCCTATCCGGACAAATGGCGAGCGATACCAGGCCGAATATTCCGCAGCCGTGGTGCAACCAGGCGGGCATGAATACTTATCTGGACGCCAGATACGGGAAGCCTGAAGCGGTGGCGGCGCCGCTGCACCCAGAACAATGGCTTGAAAAGTATGCCGTCGAGATCGCCAGCGAGTGCGACGTCAGATGGGCCAAACTGTCGGTCGGGAGGTTGGAGCGCTTTGCGGCTTATATCGAAGGCCTTGACAAGGCAAATCCCGATAATGTGTCCACATACCTTTCGGCCATCGCCAAAGAGCACAGCATCGCCACCCGCAACCGTTATCTCATCACACTGTCGAGGTTTTATAAGTGGGCAAGGCGGACAGGGAAAATGACCGTCATTCCCACCGACGGAATCAAAACCGTCAAGGAGGCAAAAAAATCCGCCATCGTCTATTGTACTCAAGCCGAACGTGCTGAAATCATCGCCATGGCCGAGACGACCGGTTGGCAGGAATGGATCGCCGTCCCTATTGCCTTTTACGCCGGCCTCCGACGCGAGGAAATCTCCCGCCTCGAATGGCCGGACGTGCGTTTCAATGCAGGGTTGATCGTGGTACGGAAGACGAAAACCGGCAGGCCCCGGGAGGTACCGCTATCGGCCGTCTTGGAAAGGATTCTGCTTGACGTTCCGGACAGCCAGCGACACGGGCCGGTCATGAAGAGCCCGGACGGCCTCGACCGTCTCTGGCGTATGGACAATTTGGTCCGGAATATACAAAAAGCCAAACTGGCGAAGCTGGAAAAGGAACTGGCTATCGACAGACCGCCGCCGTCCCGCTCCAAGGACTACCAGGCAAACAAGACGGCATACCTCGCCCAGAAAAAAGAATGCGCCGCCCAAATAAAGGCGGCGCTGCAACGCATCGGCTGGAATTCGTTCCGGCATACCTTCGGGTCGCTTCTGGCGCAGAACGGCGTCTCAATCGACAAGATATCGTCCTGGATGGGAAACACGCCCGAAGTCTGCCGCCGGCATTACGCCCAATTCGTCCCCCGCGACCGGCGGGACCATGAAATCGACCGGTTATAAGCCGCCGGCTTTCCCTGCTTCCATTCCTCGCCGACTTCGGCTTCCGGGTCGGGGATGACTTCGCACACCTCGCCAAGCCCTTCCAATTCGATTATGTCCATGAGGTTTTCGTGCTCCGGCTCCACACTGGACAGCATGACCGTTTCACCGAACAGGCTGTCGGGGTCGTCGTCGGACGGCTCGATAAGGTCCTCCTCGCAGTAAAAGCAGCGGATAGCCTGGACGGGGAGCTGCTTTTCGCAGAAGGGGCAGTATTTGTAGACGGGGAGTTTGCCGGACACTTGACAATCCTTATGAAAAGACATACGATAACATCGTTTATAACAAGGAGAGTATATGCCGATTATTGATGAAATAGAGGTTGAGGTTGCAAATATAAAAGAGTTTATTGCCCAGGCAAAACAAGACTCGATTCTGTTGGAAAAATACCAAGATGACCCGGAATTTAAGTTAGCTCGTTTTCCATGCTCCTATACGAGGTGTGTGATGCCATCACAATGGCGCTCTGTACGCAGGGTTGACTAATTTCTTTTCTTTGTCATTATACTGCATAATGCATCAAAGTCTGCGCCCCGTCTACTTCGA
>JAVBQR010000039.1:0-11290 GCA_031548865.1 Planctomycetota bacterium | reverse complement strand
TTGCAAAATCACCATTCAAACCGCCGAATGGCGATTTTGTAAAATCAAAAACCCTTGAAATTCGGGCAAAAACGATTTTTGCAAAGCGGCGATTGGCGGTTAAATCGCCACTTTGCAAAAGTTCAGGAAATAAGGACTACTATCGACAAACATCATGTCCCCGTTATTCGCCCCCTTTTACCGCCGAAACGCCAGCGGTTCACAAAGCGCCAGCAAATTCTCCTTCGGCGTCCCCGAAGGGATTTCGCAGCCGGCATTGACGAAAAAGGGGTTGCCCACCGCCGCGTACGCCGCCCGCAGCGCGGCGCGAATCGAGTCCGGCGTCCCCCGCAGCACCGCCGCCACCGGATCCAGGTTGCCGGTCAGGACCGTACTTTTCGGCATGATTCGCCGCGCTTCCGCCAAGTCAACCATGTGGTCGCAATCCAGGACGTCGGGGGCGACTTCGGCCAGCCCCGGCAGGAGCGGGGTGATGTCGCCGCAAATGTGCATCTTCACCTTGGCGCCTTTGGCCTGGATCGCCCGCACCAGCTTCACCTCGCGCGGCTGCACGAATTCTCCGTATAGCGCCGGACCCATCTGGCTCGCAATCGCGTCGCCAATCCCCACCATGTCGCAACCCGCCTCCACCTGCGCCAGGGCGAAGGCGATCGCATTTTCCAGCACCAGGTCCATCAGTTCCTCGGCATAGGCGGGTTCATCCAGCAAATCGACCAGGAAATTCTCCACCCCCCGCAAATCCGCCGCCTCCGCCGCCGGGCCCTCGACCCAACCGAGAATTGAGTAATCCTTTGCCGTCCGCGCGAAAGCGCGAACCGCCTCGACCCGGTCCAGCATGCGTTCGGAGGCCAGCGGATCCGGCTTAGCCAAGCGGGCGAGGTCGGGATTGTCGGCCAGCGGCGGTTCGCAGCGCGGCGTGCCGTTTTCGACATAGACCACCTTGCCGCCGTAGCCCTGCACCTCGCGGTAGGAATCGGAAATCACGCTCACCTGGTCGAAACCGAAGTCGGCGGCACAGCGCAAATTCGCTTCGACCAGGACCCGGTGATCCGCCGCGAAACGCCCATAGTTCGAGCCGATGTATTCGGCCGCGAATTGCATCAGGATCGGCGTCCGGGGGACAAGGTCCGCCGGCTTGCCCTGAAGCACCGCGTCAATTCGTTCCTTGCCGGTCATGGGAGGGTTTCCTTGTGTGGATTTATGTAAAACCGCTGTTCAAACCGCCGAATGGCGATTTGGTAAAATGATAGACCTACAAAGTTCACGCAAAAAACGATTTTTGCAAAGTGGCGATTGGCGGTTTAATCGCCACTCTGCAAAACTTCCGCTAGCAATACACGTCCCGCTTGCCGGACCGCACCTCCGACACCATCCACTCGGTGCGTTGCCGGTCCTCCGGCTCCATCTCCTGCACCGCCCGGTCGATCAGGTCCTCGCCGACCCGCTTCGTCTCCGGACTCGCGTAATCCAGCAAATACTCCTCGAAGGTCGAGAAGGCGTTCGGATCGCAATGGTGGCGGATTTCGCCGGGCTTCGCCAAATCCATGAAGTCCTTCCCCGTCCGGCCGAGACGGTAACAGCCGGTGCAGAACGAGGGAATCAATCCCAATTTCGCGACCGCCTGAATCACCTCGTCGAGACTGCGCTGGTCGCCCAGGGAAAACTGCGCCTCCTTGTCCTCCTGCAAACCCGCCTCCGAATAACCGCCCGGATTGGTGCGGCTGCCGCCCGAGATCTGGCTCACCCCCAACGCGAACAGCTCCTGCCGCAGATTCGCCGTCTCGCGGGTCGACATGATTATCCCGGTATAAGGCACCGCCAGCCGCAAAATCGCCACGATCTTCCGGAAATCCACGTCCGACACCGGCGCCGGCGGCTGGCCCGCCATGTCCGAACCGACCGCCGGCTCGATGCGCGGCACCGAAATGGTATGGGGGCCCACCCCGAACTTCTCCTCGAGGTGGCGGATGTGGAGAAGCATCGCCATGACCTCGTACTGCCAGTTGAAGAGGCCAAACAGCACGCCAATCCCGCAATCGTTGATCCCTGCCGCCATCGCCCGGTCGAAGGCGGTCACCCGCCAGTTGAAGTCGGCCTTCCGGCCGGCGGTGTGCACGCGGTGGTAGGTGTCGCGGTGGTAGGTTTCCTGGAACAATTGGTAAGTGCCGATCCCGGTGTCGCGGAGCGCCTGGAATTGGTCCAAGGTGAGCGGCGCCACGTTGGCGTTGACCCGGCGCACTTCGCCCGGCCCCGACTTCACCGAGTAAATGGTGCGGATGGCGTCCAGGACATAGTCAAAGCCCTGCTGGGTCGGGTAACTCTCCCCCGCCACCAACAGGACCCGCTTATGGCCCTGCTCGATCAGGAGCCGCGTTTCGTTCGCAATTTCCTCCATCGTCAAGGCCCGGCGCACCACCTCCTTGTTCCTGACCCGGAACGCGCAGTACAGGCATTCGTTGGAACAGAGGTTGGATATATACAAAGGCGCGAAAATCACCATTCGGCGGCCGTAAATGGTGTTTTTCACATAATTGGCGGCGGCGAACAATTCGCCGAGCAGCTCCGGATCGGACACCGGCATCAGGCAGGCCACCTCCTCGAGTGTCAGGCCGCCCAACTGCTTCGCCTTGGCGAGAACCGCCCGGATTTTGCCGCCGTCGGGGCGGCGGTTTGCCTTAAGAATCCGGTCGATTACGGCATCGTCAATGAAAGCGTCGCTAATATCACTTGTGCTCATGCAAGCTCCTGTGCAAAACCACCATGCAAACCGCCGGATGGTGACTCTGTAAAATTGAAAACCTTAACATTGTGGCAAAAACACTTGGCGCGAATTTCCGTATAAAAAAACCGGAGGAAATCCTCCGGTCGTCCCCATTGGTTCAATGTTTTCGTTTACGGCGCTTTTTTTTACCGGCGCTTCCGGCGAGGTCGGGCGCGAGAGCGGATTTATCGACCCGCGGCGCACTGGGATAGGCGTCGGTCGGACGCGAATTGAACTGGGCCGGCGAGTTGCTGCTAAGCAGTTCCTCGACCATCTTCCGCGCTTCGTCAAGATTGGCGGCGGAAGCGCAGTTCATCTGGAGATGCCGGCAGGTTTTGAAGGCGCCCATCCAAATGGCGGTCGCCGCCTCGCCCTTCGCAAACCAGCGGAGCTGCCAGCCGGGCGAATCGTGATTGCACTGGCCGCGCGCGGCCAAGCCATCGGGGGAAAAAATGGTGGGTTTGGAAATGGTGAGCATGATTCAGTTGCGTTCCCTTAGCTTGCCCGCTTGGCGGATTATTTCCGGTTGCCGCCCCAGGCTTCCCAGTACGATTCGCATTCACTGAGATTCCGCTTGGCGGTCGTATTATTTTTGTCGATTTCATCCAGAATGCTCTTCTGGACATCGCGCGAATTCCGGAGTTCAATCAGCGCCTGTTCGTTTTTGCCCAATTGATTGTACAAAATCGCCTTGCGGAGATACAAACCGCCCAGCAAGGCGCGGGGGCCGGCGTCGCCGGGGTTCTGCTTCGCCCGCTCCTTGGCGCGCTCGATACCCTTATTTATAACCGTAATGCAATTTTCCGCAAACAATTCCGCCCGCTCGCGCTGACTCGGGCCAAGTTTCAGGTAACTGATTGCGTTGGAGTAGAGCTTGCGGCTCGCCCCCTCCGCCGCCATCGCCTCGCCGTAAACCGCCTCGCCGTCGGTGGGCGCGCGGCGCAGGCACAGGCCAAGCATTTCCAGCGACTTTTTGTAATTCTCGTGGGCCTGGGCAAAGGTCTGGGCCGCTTTTTCCTTCGACCCTTTCGAGACCTCCTCCTGCATCAGGCGCCAATACTCGTGCCCGCGATGCAGATAGGCGAACCCCTGCCCGCGCAGCGCATAATAGTCGTTCGGATCCCGCTCCAACGAACGCTGGTAACAGTCGACCGCCTCGTCCAGCTCCAGCAGGTTATAGTGGCAATCCGCCAGCCAGCGCCAAGCCGCCGCGTTGGACGGATTCCGGCCGGTTTCGCTGGAAAGAAGGTTTTTCGCTTCGCTGAAACGGTTTTCCTTCACCAAACGCACCGCGTTCTCGAACTGCGGGCTGCCCTGGGCGTCGACGCTCGGTCCCGACGACCGGTAGGCCGGAGGCGGTGGCGGCGCGGTAGGCGCGGCGGGCGCGGCGACCATGCCTTGCCCCGCATCCCAACCGGTCGAACTGGAACTCATCGAACTGGAACCGAGGTCGTAACTTGAACCGTAACTTCCGGTGTCGTAACTGGTGGTCGAACCGTAGCTCGAGGTGTCGTAGGAAGTGGCGCCGTAAGAGGAGGAGGAATCATAGGTAGTGCCGTAACTGGTGCTATCGGGGAAAGAGGTGGTGGTGGCGTAACTGTTGTAACTGGGGTCGAGGAAAGAGGCGGTGCCTTCGTTTGTCGAGCTGCTGTTGTAGACCGGCGGCGGAGTGTAGGTGCCGGAACCGCCGTAGGATGAGGTGTCGACATAAGCGGGGGAACCGTCGAAGCTGGTGGTGGCTGCGTAAGAGGACGAAGAGGCATAGGGGTCGCTGTAAGGTTCTGAGACGAACCCGCCGCTCGGGGTGGCCATGCCGGAGACCCCGGTGGAAGTATAGGTGTCGCCGTAGGAAGCGCCGCCGTAGGAATCACCGCCGCCGGTATTCATGGGTGAATTGACCGCGCCGCCCCCGATGCCGAAGCCACCCGCGGCGCCGGACCGCGCCATGGGGGGGGGAGGCAGGGCGGGGCCGGATGGGCCGGATGGGCCGGCATTAGTGCCGCGATCCATCACCGCGCCGTTGGCGCCTCTGTTCATGTTGACGCCCCGGTCCACCATCGCGCCGCCGGCCATGTCGCCCTGGGCGCCGCCGTTCGCATTGAGCCCCCGATCCACCACCGGTCCGGGCGCGCCGCGCACCGAAGCGGATGGCGGGGGAGTGGGCTGGGCGGGAGCGGGCGAACGTCCGCCGGCATCGGCGAAAACCGGCTTGTCGTAAGGGCTGTCTGTGGCGCCGCCGCGTGCGGCGGATCCGGCGGAACCGGAGGATTTCCCGAAGGAGCCGTCGGCGTTGTAGCCGGAATATTCCTCTTCCTCCTCGCTGTCCCACATTTCCTCGTCATCGTTCGAACTGGCCGAGGAGGCGCTGGCGCTGGAACGCGATTTCGCCGAGGCGGAACTGCCGCCGGAGGCTTCGCCGCCGCGATTTTTCTTGTTGCGCCACATGCCGCCTTTCCACCAAGGCACTTTTTCGTCGTTCGCGACGACGACTTTGCCGACCTGGCGGCGGATGACGTGGTTCGCCACTTCGGAATGGGCGGCGGTCTGCTGGGCCATGACCGGAGCGGCCGAGTAGGGGGCGGGGGCGGTGACCGGAACGACCGCGGTGCGGGTCCGTACCGGCGCTCCAACCGGGGCGGGAACAGAAACAGGATTATGGACCGGCGTCGAAATAAAGACCCCGGACGGCGAGGTCGCGGGTATGGAGGCGGAGAGCTGGGGGTTTACGGTTACGGTGGGGGAGGTGATGAAACCGCCGGAGTAGCTTTCGCTGGCGGCAATGGGGGGCTGGGCAGTGCCGAAGGCGATTTCCGGGGGGACGAATTTATTCTCGTAATTGGCGGTGTCGTCGTTCGGGATGACCAGGAGAACCTCTTCCTTGGCGTCGAGGTGACTGTTATCGATATCCATCGGTCCGCCGTCGGCGGTAAAGGCGAGGATTTTGCCGGTTTTGTTGTCGATGCCGAAATGGGTGTTTTCGAAGGCGCTGTTATCGCAATTGGGGGCGGCACAGTAGCGGAGTCCGGGTATGTTGGGAATCTGGGGAAGGCCTTCGCCAAAGGTGGGAACGACGATTTCGACGGCGTAAACGCTTGAGCCCATGGCCAAGGTGGCCAACGCCACCACAACGGCGAAATTTCTCTTCACGACGATTCCTTTGCTTTAAGGGCATTCGTAACAATGCCTTTAAATGGTGAATGCCCAGACGATCGGAGTGCCTGCAACCCTATTTGCCGCCTTTGTCGGATTTTTTATTTTTCGTTTTGCCGGCAGGTTTTCCGTCGTCGGCATCGCGGTGTTTTTTGTTGCGGAACATCCCGCCCTTCCACCACGGGACGCGCTGCGTTTCGGAGCCACCCTTTTTGCCGGCGGTGACATTGCCGTTATCGTTACGATTTTTTTTGGAGGATTTGTTTGCCACTTCCGAGTAAAGCAGGTCCGCTTTTTTCGCCTTTTTGGGGGCGCCGACCGAAGCCGGCTCGTCGGACTCGGCGGCGGGGCGGCTGGGTTTGGCCTGGGAGGCGGATGAACGCGCAGGCGCGGAGGCGGGAACGGCGCTGACGGCCGGCTGTTTGCGGCCGGTATCGCCGTAGGCTTCGCGGTAGGGCGGCTGTTGTTGGCTCATGGTCGGTGAGGGGGTCTGGCGTTGGCGAGATTCGCCGGCGGGCGCCTGGGAACGGGCCGGTGAAGCCGGGGCGTCGCTTTTGCCGGAGGCAAGACCGGCGGAGTTCGCCGAAGCGGCGGATGCGCTGGAGCGGGGGCGATCGCCCGGGGGGGGCGGTACAAAACCGGGGGGCGGGGGCATGAACCCGTTGCCGGAATCCCGGTCGCCCCGATCGTCATGATAGGCAACGGCCGGCGCGCCCATTGCCGACACCGGGCCGCCGTGGCTGTTTGGGGGAAGGTAGCTGTAGGCCGGATCGGAATTGTAATCAATCATGCCGCCGAAGCCGGAATCCTGGTCCATTGCCGCAGAGGAGCCGTAATCGGCAGGCGGGCCTTTTAACACCGAACCGGCGGCGAGCTGGCCGGGGGTACCGCCGCCGGGGGAAACCATGAGGAGCGTTTCGCCGGCGTTCAACTGGCTTTCATGGTAGTCTTGATTGGACTGCTGGGTAAAGCCGGAGGCCTGGTAGGATCCGAAATCCTCGTCATAGCCCGCCGACATTTCGGAACTGGGGGGAGGCGGGCAGAACTTGGCGCCCGGGGGGCAGGAGTAGTCGCCTGCGGCGGCTGCGATAGACCCTAGAGTCAAACTTGAAACAGCAATGATTACCGTGGCGATCCTTTTCACGATGTTCCCTTTTCGGATAGTGGGCCTTTTACCCCGCGGTTGGAAACCGGCGTCGTTGATTCAATCAGGGTATGCCCTTAATATCGGAAAATTTTACCCAAGTACTGGATTCAATCAAGAAATAACCCAAAAATACAGGCAAAAATTATAAAATTCGATAAAGATTGAAATATGCCGCGACCGAAAGCCTAATTAGACCGTCTGCAGTATAATAAAAAATTATACCGCACAAGGGCTACTTGGCCACCGGGTTGACGCCGGCACATATTGACACCGTGGGATCAGCGTATAGAATTGGGAGCATTCTACTTTTTGTCGCGGCAATCTGGCCTTCCTTCGCGACCGGGCGTTTTTTTGCTTTTTTTTATGAAGTTTTGCCTTTGCCGAAATTTCCAGGCATTTTCATTTTGCCAATTCGCCATGCGGTGGTTTGGCTGCTGGTTTCGCCAAACATCTTATCCATTTCCATAAAATAGTATATGGAGAAAACCTACAACATGAATAAATTTATTCTCGCGGGACTATTATTTTTGCTCTTGCTGGCTCTCCCTCTTGTCTCCGGCTGTATGAACGGCAGTGCCGCCGCCTCGAACCAGGGCGCCAGGGCCAATTTCAATCTGGGGAATTTTTGAGCGCGTATACCCCGAACCGCGCCAGCCGGTACCGGACGCCCGCGAAAAATGCTTTTGACTTCACCCCGGGCTTTGTGTATACCTAAAAGTCCACCTGGAGATGGGGATATATGCATCGCTGCCATTTGGCGATCCTTGCCGCGATCGCCCTTATTGTTTGCGCCGGTTGCGTCGAACGGGCCCTGGTCATCACCAGCGATCCCGAAGGCGCTGTCGTAACCGTAAACCAGCAATGGCGCGGCACCACCCCCTTTGTCCTGCCGTTTAAACACTACGGCGTCTACGACATCTGGATCGAACACCCCGGCATCGAAGAAAACGGCAAAATGGTGAAATTCTACCCCCTGCATGTCGGCGAACCTGTCCGCGCCCCCAAATACCAATATGCCGGAGCGGATTTCGTCACCGAAGTCCTCCTCCCCACCACGCTCCGCGATCAGCAAAACCTGCACTACACCCTCGAACGCGTCTCCGACGCCGACGACCTCGACGACGTCCTCGACCGCGCCGCGCAACTCCGCGAAGCCAGCCGCCTGCGCACGCAGATGCGTTACGAAAAAGATCTCGCGCGCGGCCGCTACACCAGCGTCGACAACGACGCCCCGCTTGCCCCCGACGAACCCGGCAGCGTACCTTTCGACGCCACGCCGCCGCTTCCCTCCGAAATGCCGGTTTATACCGATCCGTACTAGTGCCGCTCGATTCCCCCCTTGTTAAAACTTGCATACATAAACTTTATACGTTAAAATGCCGCCTGGGCGAGGGTGACCTCCCAGAAAGGCGGTACGCATGTATAATATCCTGGTCGGAGGTGCCGCCGGCGATGGTATCGACACCGTCGTCGCGGTTTTCGAAAAAGCCGTCAAGCGCTCCGGATACCACGTCTTCACCTCCCGCGATTTCATGTCCCGGATACGCGGCGGGCATAATTTCACCCAGGTCCGCTTCGGACGGGACCCCATTACCTGCCACCGCGACCGACTGGACGGCATCGTCGCCTTCAACGCCGAAACGGTCGAACTGCATCGCGACCGGCTGGCCGACGCCGGCTTCATCCTTTGCGACGCTTCCCTTGCGATCAGCGATCGGCGCTCGCTTAAAATCGACATGCACGGCATTGCCAAATACGTCGGCAACCCCAAGGCGGCCGGCAGCGTGGCGATCGGCGCCGCCTTGAAAATGTTCGGGGAAAAACCGGACGCGGTCGCCGCCATCATGCGTTCGACCCTGAAGGAAAACATCCTCGAGGCAAACCTGAAAGCCCTCGCCGCCGGCTTCGCGGCAGTCGACAGCAAGCTCCCGCCCGCCGCCGGGGAGGCGCGGGCCTTGGAGAATCACCTGCTCCTGACCGGCGCGGAAGCCCTTTCCCTGGGCGCCGTGGCGGCTGGCATCCGTTTTTATTCCGCCTACCCCATGTCCCCCGCGACCTCGATCCTGAACTTTCTCACCGCCCGCCAGAACCGCATCGGCCTGGTCGTCGAACAGGCCGAAGACGAGATCGCCGCCGTCAATATGGCGCTCGGCGCCGCTTACGCCGGGGTGAAGGCCATGACCGGAACCTCCGGCGGCGGCTTCAGCCTGATGGTCGAGGCCCTGGGCTTTGCCGGCAGCGCCGAAATCCCCGTGGTCATCGTGAACGTCCAGCGCCCCGGTCCCGCCACCGGGCTCCCGACCCGCACCGAACAGGCGGATTTGAAATTCGTCGTCTCCGCCGCGCAAGGCGAGTTCCCGCGCGCGGTAATCGCCCTCCGCCACCACGCCGACGCTTATTACCAAACCGTCCGCGCCTTCGACCTCGCCGAACGCTACCGCATCCCGGTCATCATCCTCGGCGACCAATCCCTTGCCGACGCCTCCGCCACCGTCCCCATTTTCGACCCGGCCAAAACCGCCCGGCCGCAGAAACGGCCGGTGACCGCCAACGGCAAAGCCGGGGAATACCTCACCTACGCCTACTCGGACAGCGGCGTCTCGCCGCTGGCGGTGCCGGGGAAGAGCGCGGCGCTGATCCGCGTGGACTCGGACGAGCACGATCCGCGCGGCTGGATTACCGAGTCCGCCGAAGTCCGGCGGCGCATGGTCGACAAACGCCAGGCCAAATTGTGCCGGCTGGCCGCGGAAATGCTCGAACCGGAGTTCTTCGGCGCCGACGCCTGCGAGACCCTGTTGTTCGGCTTCGGCTCTACCTACGGCCCCATCAAGGAGGCGGTGGCGCTGTTGAACGAGGGGGAACCCGGCCGCTACGGCGCCCTTTCCTTCGGGGACATCCATCCCCTGCCCTGCATGGAAGCGACCCGGCGGGCGGTGAAGGCGAAGCGGATTATCAATGTGGAACAGAACGCGACCGGGCAACTCGCCTATATCCTGCGGGCGGAAACGGGGATTGTCTGCACGGGATCGGTTCTCAAATACGACGGCCGGCAATTGTCCGGCGGGGAAATCGCGGCGCGGATTCAAAAAGGAGATTGGGCATGAGCGCGAAAATTGGACCGATAAACACGGGGGTTTTTGAAACATTCGAAACCGCCTGGTGCCCGGGCTGCGGCAATTTCGCCATATTGTCGACTCTCCGGCAAGTCCTGATCGACCTCGGCAAACGTCCGGAGGAGGTGTTGCTGGTGGGGGGAATCGGCCAGGCCGCGAAGCTGCCGCAATATCTGTCCGCAAACGCTTTTTGCGGTTTGCATGGCCGGGCCCTGCCGCCGGCCGCCGCCGCGAAAATGGTCAATCCGGCCCTGACCGTCATCGTGGACTCCGGCGACGGCGATTCGTACGGCGAGGGCGGCAACCATTTCCTTCACAATATCCGCCGGAACGTCGACCTCAAGCATTTCGTGCACAACAACCAAATCTACGGCCTGACGAAAGGCCAGGCCTCCCCCACCAGCGACCCCTGCGGGAACCCCGGCGACCAGTGGGCCTGTAACCGGGTCACGCCCTTCAACCCCCTCCTCGTCGCCCTGGCGGCCGGGGCGACCTTCGCGGCGCGGAGCTTTACCGGCCTGCCGGAGCATCTCGCCAAAATGCTGACCGCCGCCCTGCGGCACAAGGGTTACGCCCTGGTCGATATTTTGCAGCCCTGCGTCAGCTTCAACAAGCATAACACCTTCGCCTACTACAAGGAGCGGGTCTACGAACTGGACGCCGGGCACGATGTCCGGGACCGCTCGGCGGCGCTGGCGCGGGCGCAGGAATACGGAGAGAAAATCCCGCTGGGGATTTTTTACCAGAAGGAGGAGGCGACCTATCACGAACGCAACCCGGTCCTGGCTTCGGGACTGCGGATGGTGGACATGGAGTACGAGGCGGGATTGGCGGGGGAGCTGTGCCGGGAGTTTTTGTGAGGCGTGGGTTCGGCCACCATGTCTGA
This sequence comes from Planctomycetota bacterium, assembly GCA_031548865.1. Classification (GTDB taxonomy): domain Bacteria; phylum Planctomycetota; class SZUA-567; order SZUA-567; family SZUA-567; genus JAJBSZ01. The sequence continues at coordinate 233 of JAVBQR010000039.1, read as the reverse complement.
AATTTACCGGCAACCTTGCCGGGAGCATTGCGGGCATGGTGGATACTTCTGGAACTGCGGCGTGAGGCCGTTTTCGTGGGAACGTTGTGGGATTAGGGTTTGCCCAAAATTAACTTTTACACATTCAGAATTTGCCCAATGACCCAGAGGCATTTTCGACCAGGCGGTAAGGGCGAAAATGCCGATCCAAACGAAACACCCGGGTTAAACTTGTAAAAGTTATTTTTGGGCAA
>JAVBQR010000064.1:0-4490 GCA_031548865.1 Planctomycetota bacterium | reverse complement strand
CTCGGTTCACATCGTCCTTATTAATTTTGTATAAAACTAAACACCTGATATATATTAAATTAATTTTAACCGCCCACGACCTTTCTTTTTTGTTGCAGTGTGAACCTCTGTGTCCTCTGTGCCTCTGTGGTGAAAAAGGATATTAGTAATTTCGTTTCGCACTCAGTATAACTCTATGCGGCATAATCGATACCGGTGCGACCAGTACCTGTATATCATACAGGCTTGTCGAACGTTTGAAGTTGGTAACGATTGGCAAGTGCAAAGTCGGCACCGCGAATGGCGATGCCGAGCATCATACGCATATAATTAACTCTACAATGCTAGATTTGCGGGAACCGCCCCGCAAATCTAGCATGAATAACCAGATGCGGTGACCTTCGTTCTTTACCGCCAGCGCCGGATTTATTATCTAACCCTAAACTCATGCTACTTTTACGGAAGTGGTTCCCGTAAAAGTAGCGTTGTAGGATTAACCTAATTTTTAAAAACCATACGATCTTTACTGGGCTAAATGTGACATCCGGAGACATCGGCCATACAGATTTGCTCCTGGGAATGGATATTTTGCGCCAAGCGCATCTAACCATTTTTCCCGTTCACGGCAAACTTTTCGTGGATTTCAAACTATTCATGCCGGTCTCCATTCCCGCCGAGACCACGCCGCCCGGTTCCCTGACCTAGGATCTGACTCTCACCGCTCCTCTTTTTCCTCCTGACTCGGCAGCGGCTGGATATTTGCGATCGACTCCTGGTATATCGGCGTCGGCCAGCCGTCCCGGTTGCGGATCACCCGGATGACGATGGGTTTCTCGACCATGCCGTTCTTGGTCACCGAAGTCACCCCGGTGGCCAATTCCTCGTTATGCATATCCAATAACGCTTGGCGAATGGTCTCCGAACTAAATTCCCGGGAGCGTTCAACCGCCCGCAAAATCAGGGTCGCCGCCTCGTAGGCGCAAGCGATCTGCGCGTCGGGTTGTTCCACCCCCGCCGCCAGCATCGAGGCCAGGAACTTCTGATAAGGAATGTACCTGGTGCGGGACGATTGCAGGATGCTGGTGAAAAACGAGCCGACCAGCCGCCGGCCCGAAGCATCGAAAACCAGCTGGTTGTCCCAAAGATCCGGACCGCACATGCGCACGTCGTTCAGCTCCGGGAATTCCGCCACCACCTGGATGATGGCGCTGACGTCCACGGCGTAGCAGGGAATGAAAAGGATCTCGGGTTTGCTGGCGGCGATTTTTCCCAGCGCCTCCCGGTAATCCTCCAGGTATACTTCCATGCCGGGGATCTGTTCCGGAACGTCGCCTTTCTTCCCCCCCTCCGTATGGTCCGATAGCGCGAGATTCGCTCCCCGGCCGGGGGAAAATTCCGCCCGGCACACCAATTCCCCCCCTTCCACCGCCACCGCTTCGGCGAAATAGTCTCCGTAGGCGGCGCTGATTTCCAGGCGCGGATCGGTAAGAATAGCCGCCTTCTTCTTGCCAATGCTGTAGACCATGAAGCGGGCCAGCGCCCGCGCCTGCGCCCAGCCCGAAGCCGCCATGCGGAAAGTCCACACCGGGCCGGGTTCCGGCTCGAAGGTGGTGCCGAGGGGGGTTACCAGGACGCGTTTCTTTTCCATGGCGACCTTTTCCGATTCCCGCACCGCGCGGCTGAGAATCGGCCCGATAATCACCGGCACCACCGGATCGACGCTGTCGGCGAATTCGCGGACAAAATACACCGCCCGGTCCGGATTGGAATGGCTGTCCCTGATCGCCAGCCGCACCCGCAGGCCGCGCCCCGCATTGGCCTGGTTCCACTCCTCGATCCGGGTCACCAAACCCAGCAGCACCGACTCGCCGTACATTCCCAGCCGACCGTCCAGCGGCAGCACCGCGCCGATGACGATTTCCTGAACCTTGCCCCCGGCCGCCTCGCCGGCGGCGGTAGGCTTGCCCAAGGCTACGATGGCGAGCAGAAATAAAAACGCTGCAAAATTCGCTGTTTTTAACATACGGTTCCTGTCCGGGGTAAAATGTGGGAAACGGCAAACTTCCCTTTGCTTATGCCTTGAGGGATCGCTAAAATAAAGGAGCCAAATAAGAACGATAGCGATGTTTTTCTCCGATTCCGTTATGTTACGGAATTAGGGTTTTTTTTCCAGCGCCGCCTTATTCGTACATCGGGATCGTCATGAATAAACTTAAGATTCGCCTCATGCTGGTCTTTGCCATCTTAATCGTCGTGCAAGTGGTCATCAGCCTGGTCTGCGTCATGGTCTTGAATTCGGCCAATTCGGCGCTGGAGAGGGATGGCCGCGTCTTCGGCCGCACCGAGGAGTTTTTACGCGGCACCGACAACTTCATAAATTCCCACGACACCACCTTCAATCAGCTGCAAACCACCCTGGACCAGACCACCGAGGACTACCGGCAAACCGTGCAGGATCTCGGCACCATCGCCTCCAAGGATCTCCCCCTGATCATCTTTGTGGCCGACGTCGACTATGCCCTCACCGACGTCAATTCCGCCGAACGCGCCCTCCTCCTCACCCTCACCACCAAAAACATCGGTAAAGGTTCCCAGGACACCATCCGCAGCGAACAGAAAAAACAAATTCAGGAATCCCTCGGCGTCATCAAGGACGGGCTCGCCGAATACCACCGTTATATCGGCAACGATCCCCAGCTGCAAAATCTCCTGCAGGATTTTCAGCCCGCCTTCACCGCCTGGCTCGACAACCATAACCAGTTCATGGCCCACATCGACGAATTGGAAAAGCTGCAGGCGGAAATGTTCCGCGCCGGCCCCCGCTTCGAATCCGCCGCCCGCGCCGCCTACAACACCGTTTTCATCTCCGGCCGCGACACCCGCGAACGCTGCCAGAATCTCCTCTCCGACATCCACGACCTCGTCCACGCCGGCATCACCAAGTCCGCCGACGCCCGGGTCAGGCAGCAGCTCGAATCCTATGAAAAGGCCAAGGCGAACGCCGCCCTGGCCAGCAAAGTGCATCAGGAATCCTCCGCCCTGTCCGGGAACCTCAAGGCGGTGCAGGAGGAAACGACCAGCGCCATTCACGATTCCCGCACCGCCCTCGCAGCCTTCAACCGGAATTTGGTCTACCTCCTGTCCTTCCTTCTCGCCGCCCTGGTGGTAAGCGTCATCATCGGCTGGATTATGGTCGGGCTCATTTCCGAACCCATCAGCGACCTGACCGCCCGCATCAGCCGCCTTTCCCTCGGGGAACTCGGGGAAAGCGTGCCGGAACGGCATCTGAAGCGAAAGGACGAAATCGGCCTTTTCGCCCAGGCGGTGCAGGATCTCATCAGTTCCACCCATACGGAAATCCAGGTCCTGAACGGCATGGCGAACGGCGACTATACCTTGAAAGTGGCTTTGCGCTCCCCGCAGGATCAACTGGGGCACTCGATTCGCGGCATGCTCGACACCACCAATCACGCCCTCGGCCAGGTGAACGGGGCGGTGCAGCAGGTGGCGGACAACGCCGACGCCGTGTCGTCGGCTTCGCGCACCCTTTCGGCCGGGGCGGTGAAGTCGGCGGCGGCCTTGGAGCAGATCTCCGCCTCCATCGCCATGGTCGACGACCAGGCCCGTTCGAACGCCGAGAAGGCGGGGCAGGCCAGCGCCCTGGCGACCGGATCCAGCCAGGCGGCGATCAAGGGGTATGAGTCGGTGAAGGAGATGACCCAGGCGATGGAGGACATCCAGGCCGCGGGCGAGAAGATTTCCTCGGTGGCGAAGCTGATTGACAATATCGCCTTCCAGACCAACCTCCTGTCCTTGAACGCCTCTATCGAGGCGGCGCGGGCGGGCCAGCACGGGCGCGGGTTCGCGGTGGTCGCGAACGAGGTGCGCAATTTGGCACGGCGTTCGGCCAAGGCGGTGGGGGAGACGACAGCTATGATTGGGGTGATGACCAGCCGGGTGGCGGGCGGGGTGGAGATGGCGGAGCGGACAAACGCGGGGTTGCGGGATATCGTCGCCTCGACGGAGCAGGTGGCGAAGGTCTTTGACGAGATTGCCGTGGCGTCGCGGTCGCAATCGGATTCGGTGAAGGCGGTGGCGCAGAGTTTGCACGAGATTGACGATGTGACGCGGCACAACGCGGTGAGTGCGGAGGAGACGGCGAGTTCGGCCGAGGTGATGTTGGGGCAGACGTCCTCATTGGCGGCGATGGTGAAGCGGTTCAAGTTGGACCCGGGTGTATATCGCCAAGTGTCGCGGCGGCATGGCGCCGGCGGCGGGGAGGCGGTGGCGGTGTCGCGGTTGACGGAGGGGAAGGCGGTGAAGGCGTTGCCACTGCGGCGCGGCAGGGAGTGAGTGCCAACAGTGGCCACTAAGGCTTTGCCCAAAAATAACTTTTACAAGTTTAACCCGGGTGTTTCGTTTGGATCGGCATTTTCGCCCTTACCGCCTGGTCGAAAATGCCTCTGGGTCATTGGGCAAATTCTGAATGTGTAAAAGTTAATTTTGGGCAA
>JAVBQR010000019.1:0-5910 GCA_031548865.1 Planctomycetota bacterium | reverse complement strand
GCCCACCGTTTTTCGGGCGTCTACCCGTTCACCGGGGGTAAACCGGGCGGTTTCGCCGCTATCCTGCGGTCTACGCCTGCGCTATGGGGGGGGGGAAGGCTTATAAACCCTTCCCCCCCCCCTGTTTTTTGGCATGGGGCCTTTGTCAATTATAACTGAAGCTTCGCCAAGTGACGATTGGCGGTTCAATCGTCACTCGGCAAAGCTTCAGTTATAATTCGCCATGAGTATCGCATCCCGCCAGCGGGTCAAATCGGTATTTATCTCGTTCACCAGTTCGAGGGAGGTGTTGGCCGGATGGGTAATCGAGACCTGAATATACGAGCCCGGTAAAGTTAAAATCGCAGTGGCGCGGTAACGGATTTCCTCGACGCCGTGGAAGTCGACGGTTTTTTCGAATTGGGCATAGCAGAAGGAGTTTTCCTTGATGGAAAAGGGGGCGAGATTCCACTTGTAGTCGACGGAGTCGGCCTGTCCGGGCGCGGCTTCGGGCGGATAGACGCTGGCCAGGCGCCAACAGGGGTCGACCATGATTTGATAGGCGGAGAGGAGAGTTTTCAGGTTGTCGGTGGCTTTCCGGACATGGCGGATGGAGGCAAGGACGCGGCGGCGAATGAGCGGTTCCTGGCCGGGGGTGGCGAGGTCGATTTTCCGGAAAACGGCCAGGCTCGAGACCAGATCCTTTTCGGAAGGCCTGGCGGGAGTGACCAGGTCGGGGCAATTCGTGGGCGTGGTGCCGGGAACGGCCGGGGGACAGTCTGGGGCGACGGCGACCGTCCCGGCGGCGAGGGGAGAAGCGGGCTGGGAAGTTGGTGGCAGGGCGCCGCCGCAGCTTAGTCCCAATAGAGAAGGATCGGCGCAAATGGCGGAGACTGAGACGTCGTCGGAAGCGTAGCCGAGGGGAATCGGGATGTAAACCAGGAAATCGCCGACCCGGAAAGGAATGGCGTTGTCATGGAGGGCTAGGCGGACGCGTTCCTTTTCGAGGAGTTCGTCACGGAGCGCCGGGGGAATGACTTCGTCCCGGCCGACGCGGGTGGCGCGTTCGCGCCGTTCGGCGACTTCGCGGCAGCGGACGAAGAAGCGGCGGTGGCGGTCGCGGGCTTTGGGTTGCAGGTAGAGGAGGAGGAAGTCGTCGCGTTGTTCCATCGGCAGGGCGTAGAGGGCGTTGGTGACGGCGGCGGTGTTGCCGTTGAATTTATCGCGGGCGAGCGGGGTGAGGTCTTCGTAGAGGATTCCCGGCAGGTTGATGTAGCCGTTGACCGGGAGACAGGTGAGCTCATCGTCCGGCGGACAACAGTCTTCGGCGGGGGCGGATGGGGATATGGCGATAGTAAGGGCGGCATAGGCGCAGACGAGGAACAAATGGCGGCAGTTTTTCATGGTATCGATACCCCGGCGGTTATTAATGTGGTAAGTCCCCGAATTCTTCCCTTCTTCATATCGTCCGTTTCTAGGCTGGCGGCGCACTGTGTTTTCCCTTTGGCATCCGGTTTGCATCAAGGTGTCGGAGAGGATTTTAATGTTCATTCCAATGCGGAGGAGTATCCCCATGTTCTCTCAAGCGCGAGCCGCCAGGTTATTTATGCTGCTGGTTGCATATTTTGCCGCCGGATTATTACCGTTCGGGGAAAATTTTTCCGGAACCAGCGCGGCGGTCGACTATTGGACCTCGGCGAGCAATCCCGCCATCAACACCAATAACGATTGCGGCTTGGTGGCGGCGGTGAGCGGAAAAGTGCAGATCCGGCGCTCCTTCCAGTCGGACACCGATACGGCGTTGCCGCTAGCCTTGGCCGACCGCATCCATTCCGGGGACATTCTGGAGACTCCGGCCGGCGGGCGGGCGGAGTGGACGAGCGGCTACAACCTTGTGGCGGTGGCGGGGAGCAACTCCCGGGTGCGTTTCAACGGCTTGCGGAATTTTATCGACTCTGACGGTAAGCCCGCCGTACGTTTGGATTTAACGCTACTTAGCGGCGAGTTGCGGGTCCAGGTGCGTTTGAACCGCGACCAGCCGGAGGCGGTCCTGACCGCGCTTACCGGTTCGGAAGTGCTGATGAAGCGCGGTGACGTATGCTTTGTGGAGACGGGACAATGGCGTTCCGGCATGTTGGCCGGGGAAGGCTGGGGCAGGCTGATTCGGGGGTCGACGATCGGGGAGCCGTTTACCATTGCGGCGGGAAATTTAGTAGGTACGGCCGGGAATAGTGCCTTGACTGGCAAGGATATTGCAGCGATCAAAGCGAGGTTGCCCTTTTCCTTCGAACTGGAACGCCTGGCGAAGCAGCCGGAGCCGTCGATGGGCGACGAACCCGAAGCGCCGTGAATAAAGGCGCCGCTCTGTGTCTATGCGTCTTTGCGGTTTAATTAACCTCGTTTTTTAAAGGAGATATCGTGGCCAATAACCTTAGCGACAACACATTGGCTTCCCTTGTCTCGCTAACCGGTTCCGCCGGACGTGACGCCGCCAATGGCACCACGGCGCTGGCGGACAATAAGAAATTCCAGAATTACGTCAATAAGACGACTTCGCGGAAAACCGGTTTCACCGGCTTCCTGAATTCCTTTCTTGGGGCCGACTCCCACGCCAAAACCGGCATCGCCAACGGCGGGAAAATCAAGGGCGGCAAGAGTCTAAGTGGCATGTCGGCCGGCCAGAAGCAGTCCTTGAAAAACAGCATCGACAAGACTGTGGAGGATGCGGACGCCGAGGCGGAAGAGGAACAGGCGGTACAGGACGCGGCGGAGGAGGCGGCCCGGATACTTTGGGAACTCCTGTACGGCACGGGGCTTCTCGGCGAGACGGGGAAGGCCGGCGGCGACGCGGCCGGAGCGGGTTGGAGCGCCTTGTTCGGCGGAGCCGGAGCCGACATGCAGGACGCGGTGGCAACCTCGAACGCCAGCGCCGAGATGAATATGGCCGGTCTTCTGGCCTCTTTGGATGAACTTCTCAACGGCATGCCCAGGAGCGCCCTGGTGGAAGCTCTGGAACGGACGCATCCGAATTGGGGCGGAATGTCCGGCCGGGAATTATTCGAAGAGATCGCGGCTGAATTGAACGCGGAAGTGGTTTCCATGAACACCGTGGGCGGCGACAAACTACTGTCGCTGTTGTCCGGCGGAACGCTGGTGAATCGCCCGGGAGCGGAAAATATTGCCGGTAAAGAGGCCCTTTTCGCCGGCGAAGGGGAGGATTGGGACAGCAAGCTCGGGGCGCTTTCCGTAGAAAACGGTGAATTTTTAACTTCCGCCTTTGACGGTTTTTCCGAGGGAGAAACGGGAACTTCGGACGATTTAGCGGACGTCCTTATAAATCTGGAAAGCGGCTTGCAATCAAAATCTTCGAAAAGCGCCAACAGTCAGGAAATGAAAGAACTCGCGAACGCCGCCAAACACGACCTCCACCACCACGGTTCCTTCGCCTCGTTCTGGCAGGAACATATGGCTGGAAAAACCGGGGAGGCGTCGGCCAAGTCCGGCTTAGGCATGTCGAGCATGCTGGACCAAATCGACAACATCGAGCGCTTGGCCGAAGCCATGAAAATGTCGAACCGGAACGGGGTCAAGAACCTCACCATGCAGCTCTCGCCGCCGGAACTCGGCAAAGTGATGCTGCGGGTGGAAGCAAAGGACGGCGTGGTCTCCGCCTACCTGCGGGTGGAAAAAGCGGAAGCGGCCAGCCAGCTCAGCCTAAACCTGGCGTCCTTACGCGAAAACCTGAAGGCGCAAGGCATCGAACTCGCCACCGTGGACATTCAGCAGCGTGGGCAAAACGAGGCGCTTGGCGACTTCTCGGGACAACGCCAGAATCACCGCGCCCAACAGAGCGCCCCCGCCCGCCGGAATTCGGAACGCGTCCCGCTCGAAACGGCGGAGGCGGTCCAGCCGGGCGAAAGCCCGGACAGCGGCTTAAATTTATTAGTTTAACTGGATAACTGGACTTTTGCAAAATCACCATTCAAACCGCCGAATGGCGATTTTGAAAGATCAAAAAACCCTTGAAATTCGGGCAAAAACGATTTTTGCAAGGTGGCGATTGGCGGTTAAATCGCCGCTTTGCAAAAGTTCAGTGGATAATCTATACCCCGATCACATCACTGCCACCGAGAGGAGCCAATCATGTCAGCCGCAATCAGCACGGGAATAAACAGCTCGACCGTTTATCAGAGGCAGCAGGCGGAAAAAGCCGAAGCGGCGTCGGGGAAAGTCACCCACCAGTCGTTTTTGAAACTGCTGACGACGCAATTGTGCAAGCAGGACCCGCTGAGCCCGATGGAGGACATCGACTTCACGGCGCAATTGGCGCAGCTCCAGGCCTTGGATGAACAGATGGAAATGACCAAGACCATGAGCGCGTTACGGACCGACAGCCAACTGCAGGCCGGCACCAACATGATCGGGAAATTCATCTCGGGAACTGATACCGCCGGCAACGCCGCCAGCGGCCTCGTCACCCGCACCGTGCAGAATTCGGACGGCGTCTTCGTGGAACTGGCGAACAAGCAACAGGTTCTGGTCGGCGACGTCAACAATATTTGGAACGACGCCACCAGCATGTACAACGACATGGCAGGCTCCTCGAACGTCATCGGCATGTGGGTCGAGGCGGGCCTAGACGCGAACTCGCAACCGATTCACGGCATTGTCGAGAAGATCACCGTCGAAGGCGGTTCGGTGATGCTGAACCTCTACGGCGGCAAGAAGGTCGGTTGGGATCAGGTCACCGAACTCCGCGCCCCCACCGAGGGCGAACTCTGGTACACCCTTCCGGACGACGTGAGGGAAAAAGTCGAAAAATCCCAGAAGATGATCGGCAAAGTCGTCACCGGAAAGGACGAATCCGGGAAAGAGATCACCGGCATGGTGGCGGAAGCGAACCTGAATGGTTCAAAAGTGCAGCTCACCCTTTTCAGCGGTGCCGTAGTCGACATCGACTCCCTGAAGGGCGAAGCCAAAGACCCCACCGCCCAGGATTTGGCCGATAACCTGAATGGCTATTGGGTAACGGGGTTGGACGAGGACGGCTCGGATCTCGCCGGCATCATCACCGGCGCCGGCCAGGACGACGCGGGGATGTACTTCACTCTGGACAATGGGAAATTATTGTATTACGACACCCTATCCGAGCTGCGCAAGGCGACGGATGAGGAACGGGCGCGTCTGCAAAGCGATGCTTCCGGCGAAGAAGCCACCGGGAATGAGGAGGATAATCATGCAGAGGAATTGGCGGCGGTCGATACTGAATCTAATCTTGGGTAGGGCGTGGACGCAGGGCAGCTGGCGCTGGGAACTTCTCATGAAGGAAACGGGCTGGTGAGGTCTTAGGGAACTTTCCGCCGGGGCTTGACGCGAGTCTAGCCCCGGCTTTTATGTTTCCGCCGCAATGCCCCTCCCGTTTGGGCGCATCTCAAGTTTGCGCAAACATAACTCTTTGTTCTGCCACATCGGACCTAATCCCACCCGTCAATCCGGCGCCGGAAACGTTAAACCGGGGGGAGGCGCAGCTTGCCGGAATACAGTGGCGATTGGCGGTTATATCGGAGGCGCTTTGAAGTTCGGTAGAAGCCTATGCCGGCCTCATACGCGTCTAAATCACCCTGTCACGCTAGAATCCACCCCGCTCGTCATTCCGGCGCCGGGAACGTCGAACCGGGGAGAAACGTAACTCGCCGGAATCCAGGCCGAAAAACAATTGCTATGGCGGCTGGTTACTGTACACGGCTATTTTTTTACCCCACGCCAATAAAACGCGTCTCCGAACGCTGTTACGCCGAACTCCTCTCCACTCGTCATTCCGGCGTCTTGAACGGGTGCTGCACCCCTTGCGGGCGGTTTGGCCGGAATACAGCGGGGTTTAAGGTTGACGCCTACGGGGTGTAACAAAATAAATTATGATATGGCAATAAC
>JAVBQR010000183.1:0-5742 GCA_031548865.1 Planctomycetota bacterium | reverse complement strand
GCTCAAATTCTCTATCGCCAACCTCTATGAAGCAACCACGCTTTGGAGAGCCGTGTGCGGGAAAACCGCAAGCACGGTTCGGAGGGAGGGGAGGGCTACCGCGCCCTTCCCTACCCCTATCGTGTGGGGGGAGTCCGGCGTTACAGCGTTCTGAGCCGCCGTTCCCTTGCCTGGCCGTAACCGCTGAGGTGTGGGGAAGGGGTACGGCGTAACAGGATGCGGATTGATGTAGCAGAGTTGAGATGCGCTCCTTTTGTTACCGCAGCTCCCTGCCCTGTTACGTCGGACGCCCCCTGCACGTCATTCCGGCGTCTTCGACAGGTGCTGCACCCCCAACGGGTAATTTCGCCGGAATCCAGAGGGTTTTACTTATACGGCACCAGGTTTGCCAGATGTTCCGTAGCGTTGGTTAAATCCTCTGGATTCCGGCGAAACCGCCCGTTCACACCCCGGTTGGATGTACATGACGCCGGAATGACGAGTGGGGAGGTGTAATCGTAACAGGACTCGAAGTCACGTTCCAGTTTATGCCGCGAATTAAGGCGAACGCAAGGAAATTGTCGGGGGGCTTTTGCGAAGCCGAGGGAAAGCGATGCAACCTTTTATCGCACGACGGTTGTGGGTGCGGTGCCTACAACAGCCGCATAATAGGACTAATGGGATTCGGACGGTAATTTGCGCGTAAAAACACGCTGGCTACTTGCAAAAAATCGGGTTCAGCGGATATATAATAAATTGGGTTTATAGTGACAAAGATTTCCAGCACCGACCGCGGCTAACTTTTCCCATAGTCCACTCATGAACATTCCGGCAATGCCCCCGGCATCGCGCCGGTCCCTGTAGCATCGTAACATGGCGGTAACAACCTGATGTGGTCATGCCCTAAGGAGATTGGTCATGGATGCGGTTTCCATCAATGTACGATGGTGCAAGGGATGCGGCGTCTGTGTCGCGTTCTGCCCGAAAAAAGCCCTGTCACTCGTCAACGAGAAGGCGACGGTCGACGGGGACAAGTGCATCGCCTGCGGCATGTGCGAACTGTATTGCCCGGATTTGGCGATAAGCGTGGACACCACCAAGCGGGCGGCCAAGACCGAGAAAGAGGCTGCCAAGACCGAGAAAGAGGTGGCATCATGATGCTGGAAAAGGAAGACGTCAGGTTTGTCCAGGGGAACGAAGCCTGTGTCCTGGCGGCACTCTACTCGGGCCTGGGTTTTTTCGCCGGCTACCCCATCACCCCCTCGACCGAAATCGCCGAACACCTCGCCGAACAGCTGCCGAAAAACGGCGGCGCCTTCATTCAAATGGAGGACGAAATAGCCGCCATGTGCGCGGTCTGCGGCGCTTCCCTTGCCGGCGCCAAGGCCATGACCGCCACCTCCGGCCCCGGGTTCTCCCTGAAGCAGGAAGCCATCGGCTACGCCTGCATGACCGAAATCCCCTGCGTCATCGTGAACGTCCAGCGGGCCGGCCCCTCCACCGGCCTCCCCACCAAAGTTTCGCAAGGCGATGTCAACCAGGCCCGCTGGGGCACGCACGGCGACCATTCCATCGTGGTCCTCACCGCCTCGACGATTCAGGACGTCTTCACCATCACCGTCGAAGCCTTCAACATCGCCGAGACCTACCGCACTCCGGTCATCCTCCTTTTTGACGAGGTCGTCGGCCACATGCGGGAAAAACTGGTGGTGCCGCCGGCCGGCGGGCTGGAAGTGGTGGAGCGCCTGCGGACCTCGGTCAAGGCCGGGGTCAACTACCACCCCTACCTGCCCCGGGAAGACGGACGCCTGCCGATTTCCGACTTCGGCGGCGTGCACCGCTACAACGTCACCGGCCTCTTCCACGACATCTTCGGCTTTCCCACCGAAAACCAGGAGCAGGTCAACCAGCTTATCCACCACCTGATTGACAAAATCGAGAACCGCGCCCACCTGCTGGCGCGTTACAAGGAATATTACCTCGAAGACGCGGAACACGTCATCATTTCCTACGGCGCGTCGGCCCGGAGCGCCAGGCATCTCGTGGAAACGCGCCGGCGCAAGGGGGACCGCATCGGGCTGTTGGAACTCCAGACCCTCTGGCCTTTCCCGAAGCACATCGTCCGTGAAAAAACCGCCAATGCCAGGAACGTCTTCATGGTCGAGATGAACATGGGCCAGGTCCTGCAACAAGTCAAGACGGCGGTGAAAAACCCGGACCGGGTCTTCCTGGTGAACCGCATGGACGGGATGATGGTCACCCCCACCAATATCGGCGGCATCATGCGCACCATCGAAGGAAGGGGCTTCTAATGTCTTTTAAACCCTACATCCGCGAACGCTTCTTCCCCCATATCTGGTGCCCGGGCTGCGGCCACGGCATGGTCCTGAACGCACTTCTCCATACCGTCGGCGACCTCGGCTTCGACCGGTCGTCCCTGTGCATGGTCTCCGGTATCGGCTGCTCGGCCCGCATCGCCGGCTACGTCGACTTCCACACCATGCACACCATGCATGGCCGGGCGCTGGCCTGCGCCACGGGTTTGAAATTGACCAAACCTTCCCTCAACATCATTGTTCCCATGGGTGACGGCGACGCCACCGCCATCGGCGGCAACCACTTTATCCACGCCTGTCGGCGGAATATCGACCTGACCGTGCTGGTTTTGAACAACCGCATCTACGGCATGACCGGCGGGCAGTATTCGCCCCTGTCGGGGGAAGGGGTCCTGGCCACCACCGCCCCTTACCGGAGTATCGACCCCGCTTTCAATATCGTCGAACTGGCCCTGGGGGCAGGGGCGACCTTCGTGGCTCGCAGCACCGCGTTCCATGTCAGGGAAATGGCGAACATTTTCAAAAAGGCGATTTTGCACAAGGGTTTATCCGTAGTCGAGGTGTTTACCCAGTGCCCCACCTACTTCGGCCGGAAGAACAAGGTCGGCGGCGCGGTGGAGCTACTGGAAAGCTACCGCGACGGCACTGCTCCGCTGGGGTCGGAGAAGCTGAAGGAAAACCCGGGTCTTTTCCCCCGGGGGATATTCCGCGAGGAGCTGAAGCCGGAGTACTGCGAGGAATACGCCAAGATGGTGGCTCGGGCCAAGGCGGAAGGGTAAACAATCGGGAATCGGAGAGGGGACATGGCAACCAAAGGTACAATCCGGGATATGCTTGAAATCCTTCGCAATGATGGCTGGATTAAGGTGAGTCAACATGGCAGTCACCGCCAATTCAAGCATCCTACCAAGCCGGGGAAAGTAACTGTGGACGGCAAGGAAAGTGTGTCGGTTGATGTGTGGCTATGGAATTCCATGCTGAAACAAGCAGGAATCAAGAAATAGGAGAAGCGGCATGAAGGTCTATTACGAAATTTGCCGTACCGACAACGGTTTCAACGGTTACGCCCCCTGTTTTCCCGGCTTTATTGCCGCCGGTAAGACTTTGGCGGAAACGCGCGAGGCCTTGCTGGCGGGTCTTAAGGAACACATCCAGTCAATGTGTGACGACGGCGAACCACTGCCGCCGGAAGCGGTTGAGTCCGGAACCACCACCCTAGAAATTCACGAACCGGCCGGACAGCGCCGGTAGCCCCCTGGCTTCCGGCTCAACCGCTCGTTGGGGGTGCAGCACCTGTATAAGACGCCGGAATGAGTGTTCTTAGGAGGTGTGCGAAGGAGAGGTGGCGGCGCCGTGTTTCACCTGGGCGGATGATAACGGATAGCAATAAATCGGTTTGTGCACGAAAGGAAGTAGCCATGGAAAAATACCGTTTCTTGATGTCCGGTTCCGGCGGGCAAGGGGTCATCACCATGGCCATCATCCTGGCGGAAGCGGCTTGTCTATTCGAGGGGAAGCAGGCGGTGCAGTCGCAGTCCTACGGACCGGAAGCCCGGGGCGGTTCGACCCGCTCGGACGTGATAATATCCGACGAGGAGATTTACTTCCCCAAGGTCTTGCAGCCGAATTACCTGGTCGCCCTCACCAACGAAGCTATGAACAAATACCTCCCCCTCATCCGCCCGGGCGGCATCTGCCTCTACGACTCGGACCTGGTGCAACCGGATGTCCACGTCGACGCCTTGCGTAAAGGCCTACCCATGTACAAAACCACCGTCCAGGAAATGGGGAAGCCCTTGGCGTTCAACATCTGCGTCCTGGGGGCATTGGCGACGCTGACCGGGGTGGTGTCCCTGTTTTCGCTGGAGAGGGTGCTGGAGAGCCGCTTCGCCAAGGCGCACCACGACAGCAACCGCCGGGCTCTGAACATCGGGGCGGAACTGGCGAAACCGCTGGTGGACGCTTGAGGGGGAGGGGAGGCGGATCAAGAGAAAGGCGGTTTGCGGTGGCGGTTGTTTTCCTTGTTCTTTTCTTAGTTCTGGACTTTTGCAAAATCACCATTCAAACCGCCGAATGGCGATTTTGTAAAATCAAAAACCCCTGGAATTCAGGCAAAAATGATTTTTGCGAAGTGGCGATTGGCGGTTAAATCGCCACTTTGCAAAAGTCCAGTTAGTTCTTTTCTTAGTTCTTTATTGTAATGGAAGGCAGGACAACCTGGGGTTTCAGGGCAAATCACCCCGGGGTAACCGGGCTACAGAGTTTATCTTTCGATGAAATTGAGCGGCGGTCTGGTCGATTTCATCGAGAAGTCTACTTCAAGACAGCCACGGCTGCGCGCGTGCGCGACCGTATGTGTTTTTCAATGCGAAAGGAACCGCCATATGCAAATCGTCAAGAAAACCAAATATCGCGTTCTGCTGGCCCTCCTTATCCTCTCCATCCTGACTCTACCCTGGGCAAACGCCGCTTCGCCCGCGCCGCTGAAAGGCGACGAATTCGGCTTCGTCAAATCGAGCCACGTCCTCGCCGACGACGTCGGTCGCCAGGTCCTCCGGGACGGCGGCAACGCCATCGACGCCGCGGTGGCGGTCGGCTACGCCCTCGCCGTCGTCCACCCGGCCGCCGGCAACATCGGCGGCGGCGGCTTCGCCGTCATCCACCTCGCCGACGGCACCAACACCGTCTGCGACTTCCGCGAAAAAGCCCCCCTCGCCGCCACCCGCGACATGTACCTGGACGCCAATGGCGAAGTCGTCCCCGACCTCTCCACCGACACCTATCTCGCCGCCGGCGTGCCCGGCACCGTCGCCGGCATGTCCGCCATCCTCGCGAGGTACGGCACCAAAAAGCTGGAAGAGTTGATGACCCCGGCCATCTTCCTCGCCAACTACGGCTATTACATCAACGACCGCCAGGAAGAGTCCCTCGCCGCCTTCCAGGACAAGATGCAGCAATTCGCCTCCACCAGAAAATACTTCCTGAAACCGGACGGCCGCGCCTACAAGGCCGGCGACCTCTTCATCCAGAAGGACCTCGGCGCCACCCTCCGCCGCATCGCCAAGAACGGCCCGGACGACTTCTACCGCGGCGAAACGGCCCGCATCCTCGTCCAGGACATGAAGGCCAACAACGGCATCATCAGCATGGAAGACCTCGACCGCTACCGCGTCGCCTGGCGCGAACCCGTGAAAGGCACCTACCGCGGCTACGACATCATCTCCATGTCCCCGCCGTCCTCCGGCGGCGCCCACATCGCGCAAATCCTGAACGTCATGGAAAACGTCGACATCGGCGCCATGGGCTTCGGTTCCTCCGCCACCATCCACCTGATGGCCGAAGCGATGCGCTACGCCTTCGCCGACCGCTCCGAATACATGGGCGACACCGATTTCGTCGACGTCCCCCTGCACAAAATCACCTCGAA
>JAVBQR010000199.1:0-21403 GCA_031548865.1 Planctomycetota bacterium | reverse complement strand
GCCAGTGCGATTTAACGGGTCGCGGAGGAGAAGAAGGCGGGTAGTTAGGCCATCCTAGAGCACGCCGGGGTTTGACTGACCACCTTACCCCAAAAAAATCGCCCTTTGGGCCTCGGGAAGGATCCGCCGGGATTTCCATTCTTTTCTTCCGGGGAAGAATGGAGGCTAGGCATGCTCTTAAGAATTTTTACAATATTACGCCGCGATCGGGCTTGCGACACTTTGAAATCCTGGGACACGTTGGGAATTCCCGTCCCCGAATTCCCAACAAGTCCCCAAATTTCCCTGGCGCTACCCATTCGCCAACGCGGCGCCGGCCGCATAGGCTTTACCGAAGATTTTCCGGTATTCGGGCGAATCTTCCTCCGGTTCGCCGCAACAGGCCAGGCTGGCCGACAAATCCCAGCCGAAACCTTTCAGGATATTGTTGAGCCACTCCATTCCGGACCAGAAAGCTTTGGGGTCGTCCTGGTACTGGGAAAAGATGGTGATGGCTTTTTTGCCGGGTTGGCGCGGTTGCAAATCATCGTCAAGCATCGGAAACATCCGGTCCAACCAAATTTTGGCCTGGCCGGTGATTTGATAGAAATAGATGGGCGAAGCCACAATCACCGCTTTTGCCTCCGCAATGTCCCGGTACATCGGCGCCAGATAATCCTTGACCGAACAGCCGTAAATTTCCCGGCAAAAGTAGCAGCCCTGACACCCCAGGACGTCGGGGTTGTTCAGCTCGTATTCCTTGACCGTCAATCCGGCCTCCCTTGCGCCTCTCCCGGCTTCGCGCGCCAGGGCGGTGCTGTAACCGTTTTTACGTGGACTCCCCAAAAAGATGATGACTTTGCCGGTTGACATTGGCGTTTCTCCTATGCAATCCTGTCGGGTTAATTTGTGCCCGCCATTTCCGCTTCCCTCCGCTTCCATTCTACGAGCGATCGGGCAAAATTCAGCAAAATAATCGTTGACGCGGACCGGATATTACCTTTCAAGACAGCGATAAGGCGGCGTCCATGAAAACAGGGACGGCAGAAGCCGTCCCCGGAATATTGCCGCCCATCAAAATAACCGCAATCTACGCCGCCCGTTTCTTCTTTTGCGTCTGCAAATCGAACCAAACCGCCGCAACCAATATGAGCCCCTTGACCAGGAATTGCCAGGCCGGCATAAGATTCATGATGCTCATGCCGTTGTCGATGGTGGCCATGATCATCGCCCCCAAAATCGCCCCCGCCACCTTGCCGACGCCGCCGGTCATGCTGGTCCCGCCGATTACCGCCGCCGCGATGGCGTCCAGTTCCAGATTCATGTTCGCCGCCGCCGTCGGGCCCGCGTTCAGGCGGGCGGTGAGGATGATGCCGGCCACCGCCGCCAGGAGACCGTTGAGTACATACACCAGGGTCAAGGTCCGTTTGACATTGATGCCGGAGTAGCGCGCCGCCGCGATATTCCCGCCGATGGCGTAAATTTTCCGCCCAAAGGTGGTGCGGCCGGCAATCAGCGAAAACACCACCATCAACGCCAGCATCACGAAAACCGGCAGGGGGAGGCCGCGGTACTGGTTCAGGACAATCACCGAAACGATGATAATCAGGCTGTAAATGCCCCAGCGGGCCAGCATGACGCCGACGCTTTCGTTTAGGGTGTGGTAGCGCTTGCGCGCGGCGCGCTTGCGCAACTCCCCGGCCAGCAGGCAAACGATGGCGATCGCCGCGAAAATCCAGCCCCAGGCATCGGAAAAATAGGCGTTCCCGATCGCCTTGAAATCGTTTTGCAGCGGGGCGATGGTCATGCCCTTGGTGATGAAGAGAATGCCGCCCCGGAAAATCAACTGTCCCCCCAGGGTGACGATGAAGGCGGCAATACCGACATAGGCGATCACCAGGCCCTGCAGGAATCCGGCCGCCGCGCCGATACAGAGGCAAAGGGCGATGGTCGTGTAGGTGCCATAGCCAAGCCACACCTGCATGGCGGCTGCCGCGCAGCCGACGAAACCGGCCAGGGTCCCGACCGACAGGTCGATGCCGCCGGTGACGATTACCAGGACCATGCCGCAGCCCATCACCCCGACGATGGCCATGGCCCGGGCGAGGTTCGAGAGATTGCGGGCGGTAAGGAAGGAACCGCCCATATCCCGAAAGAAATTGCTGGTGAAGGCGGTGAAAACCAGCCAGAGGAGAAACAGCACCACCACCATCGTCACCGCCCGCACATCGATACGCTGGCGCCAATTGGCCTGCGTAAAACGCTCGGACTTGCGGTCCAACGGATTTACGGACATTATTCATCCCTTCCTATCACGGACGCCTTCATGAGGATCTCCTGCGACGCCTGGTCGCGCGTGAATTCGCCGGACAAGCGGCCGTTCGACATGGTGACGATCCGGTCGGACATGCCGAGAATCTCCTCCATCTCGGAGGAAATCATGATGATGACCACCCCCCGCTCCACCAGTTGGTTCATGATTTTGTAAATTTCGTATTTAGCGCCGACGTCGATGCCCCGGGTCGGTTCGTCGAGGATCATGATTTTCGGATCGCAGAAAAGGGCTTTGGCAAGGACCACCTTTTGCTGATTGCCGCCGGACAGATTTTTGACCAGCGTGTCGATACTGGGAGTGGCGATTTGAATGTCACGGACATAGTCCTGGGTGTAACGCGCTTCGCGGTTGGGATCGAGGATGAAGCGGTTCGAAACTTTCCGCAAGGAGGCCATGGTGGTGTTTTCCTTGATACTCATCATCAAGTTGAGCCCCAGCTTTTTGCGGTCCTCGGAAAGGATGACGAAGCCCTTCGCCAGCGCGTCCTGCGGGCTCTGGATCTGGACTCGCTCCCCCTCGATGTAAACCTCCCCCTCGCCCCTGGTCCGGAACGCGCCGAAGACGGCGGTGAACAGTTCCGTCCGCCCCGCCCCCATCAAGCCGGACACGCCGAGGATTTCCCCCTTGTAAGCCTTGAGGTTGATGTCCTTGACCAGGTACTTCCCGGGAATGTCCGGATTCGGCACCGAGTAATTCCGCAGTTCGAAGGCGACTTCGCCGCGGGTATGGGGAACGCGGGGGAAAAGGTTCGTCAGTTCGCGGCCGACCATGAGGCTGATCATGGTGTCCTTGTCCAGGTCCTTCCGGCTGCGGGTGGCCACGGTCTGGCCATCGCGGAGAATGGTGATGTCGTCGGCGATGCGCATGACTTCGTCGAGGCGGTGCGAGATGTAAATCATGGTGATGCCCCGCTTGCGGAGGCTGTCCAGAAGATCCAAAAGGATGTCGACCTCCGCTTCCGTGAGGGCGGCGGTGGGTTCGTCGAGAACGAGGAGCTTGACGTCCTTGACGAGGGCCTTGGCGATTTCCACCATTTGTTTGCGGCCGATACCGAGCTGGCTGATTTTTTCCTCGGGGCTGATGCCGCCGCTGCCGGGATCGGTGTTGATGCCGATTTTTTTAAGGATCTGCTCCGACTGGTGGTGCATGGCGTCGAAGTCCACCAGGCCCCAGCGGGTGGGTTTCTCATTGAGGAAAATATTTTCGGCGACCGAGAGTTCCGGCGCGAGATTGAGCTCCTGGTGGATGCAGGCGATGCCCTGCATCTCGACTTCACGGATGCTGCGCAAACGCATGGGGGCGTCCTCGAAGCGATAGCCCCCCTCGTAGGTGCCGTGGGGATAGACGCCGGAGATGATGTTGATGAGAGTGGATTTCCCGGCCCCGTTTTCGCCGACCAGGGCGTGGATGGTGCCGGGCCTGACCTTGAAATTGACGTCGGAGAGGGCCTTGACGCCGGGGAAGGTTTTGGTGATGTTTTTCATTTCCAGAATATGGTCGTACATATTGCCTGCCTCCCAACCTGATGGTACGGACGACGGGACGGTTCCGGCAAATTTGCGTTTGCCGAAACCGTCCCGTTAAGCCCGCCGCTACTATAACTTCGGCCACTGACTCTTGGGCAGGTTGCGGTAAACGTCCTCGAGCTTCTGGAATTTGTCCTGCTTGATGATGATGTCGTCGATGTTAGCCTTGGTAATCGCCACGACGTCCACGGAGAAGGAATCGACGTCCTTGTAATTGTTCGGGAGCTTGGCCCACACGCCCAGCTTCGGGTCGATGGAGGTCTTGGGATCTTTCCCGGTGGCAAGGGCGACCGCCAGTTCGCAGGCGGCGAGGTTCAGTTTGGAGAGGGGCTTGTAGACGGTCACGGTCTGGGTGCCTTCGACAATGCGCTGGCAGGCGGCGAGGTCGGCGTCCTGGCCGGATATCGGCACGCGGCCGGACAGGCCCTGGGCGTCAAGCGCCTGGATGGCGCCGCCGGCGGTGCCGTCGTTGGAGGCGATGACGGCCTGGATATTGTTATTGGCGACGGTGAGGCCGTTCTCGGTGTGTTTCAAGGCTTCGTTCGGGTCCCAGCCCTTGCACCACTGGTCGAGGATGATCTTGATGTCACCCTTGTCGATGTACGGCTGGAGAATGCTGGCCTGGCCTTGGGCGACGAGGTGGGCGTTGTTGTCCTCGGGTCCGCCTTTCAGCCAGATGTAATTGCCCTTCGGGCATTTGTCGGTGACGAACTTGGCCTGGGTGGCTCCGACCTTGAAGGAGTCGAAGGTGATGTAGTAGTCGAGGTCGCAGTTCATGGCGAAGCGGTCGTAGGCAATGACTGGAATCCTTTCCTCCTTGGCCATGTCGATAATCGGGGAGACGGCGCTGGCGTCGAGGGACTGGATGATAAGGACGTCGATGCCCTGGTTGAAGAGGTTTTCGCACTGCTTGACCTGGTTGTCGGCGTTATTTTCGGCGGACTGGATGAACATTTTGAATCCGTTGTCGGCGGCGAATTTTTCGAACATTTCGATTTCGCGCTGCCAGCGTTCCTCCTGGGTGTGGCCGACTGATACGCCGACCTTGATGTCCTTGACCGCTTTCTGCGCGGCGGGCACCGCTTGGGCGAACAGGGCGGCCAGCAGGGCGAAGCCGGCCAGGCTCAGGACCAATTTTTTCATGGGCATATCTCCTTAAGGGAATACGAGGAAATGCTCTCCGCGGGCGCGGAGATAAAAAATACCGGAACAGGGAAAACGGGGCAACCCATCATTCGGCGAAGCGGCGGCTCTTGGCGAAAGCTTCCTTGGCGACCTCCAATGGATCGCGGCGGTTGTAATCGTGATTGAAGATTTCCACCGAACAATAGCTTTTGTAGCCGATGCGCTTCAGCTCGCGGGCTATTTCGGCGACCGGCGCCACGCCGTCCCCGGGCATGACCCGATCGTAGGCGCCGGCGTCCTCCGGCGGCATGTCGCGAAGATCGTTGATGTGAAACACGGCGACCGCTTCGGCAGGCAGGGCAGAAATTTCCGACAAGCGGCCGTATCCGGAGGAGAAATTCGCCACGTCCACGGTTATGCCGAGGTTGCCGCGGTTGGCCTGGCGCACCACCGCCCAGGCGTCGGAGGGAGTGCGGATGGAAATGCCGGGGAAACCCAGGAATTCAAAAGCGACGCCAACCCGGTACTTCCAGGCGCAGTCGGCGATGGTGGCGAGTTCCTGGGCGGAACGGTCGAGAATCTCGTGCCAGGGGGTTCCGGCCGGGCAAACGCCGGGGCAAATGATGAGCCAGGGACAGGACAATTCGGCCGCGCAGCGGGCGAACTTTTCGACTTCGGCGAGGATTTCCCGCTGTCCGGCCGAGTCGCGGAGAGTGGAGTTTTCGATGGAGTTGATGGTGAAGACCTTGAGGGAATGCCGGTCCAATGCGGCGCGGAGCTGCTGAAAGGTGGAGTGCTTGAGATAGGCGTCGATTTTCGGCATGCGCATTTCGACGGCGCGGTAGCCGGCTTTGGCGGCGATTTCGAGATCTTCGGACAGGGAAACGAGTTCGGTGGTGGAGCCATTAATGCATAGTTCCATGGCAGAGTCTCCGCAGGAAGGTGGGAATTCGCGTCAGGGAAATCAAATCCGGGCCGTCCTTCGCGAAGGCGGCGGGGCGAACGGGAGAGGGAGTCTAGGCGATATGGCGAGGGGAATAGGCGGCGGCGTATTTCGCAAGTATGGTCAAAACTGAAACATTTACAGGGTGAGCGCCGGTTTTGTCGTAGTGAAAAGGTTCCATTGTACCTAGCCAATTGCCATGCAAAGGTAATTATTTGCCTAGCAAGCATTATCGGTTAGTACAATTTTGGAACCTTTTTTAGTATACTTCACAAAACGCTTTTGTAAAGCAATAATTAAAAAAATAAATACAAAAAGCATTAACATGCTTAATTGCAATAAGTTATCACCTATCATTGTTGTCAAAAATGGCGCTTTACAAGTAAAAATTTACCCCGCCGTCCCTGGTCATCCTGATGTTTGCATTGTAAACCGCAGGAGAAAACACCAGCTTATTGGGTGCAAACAGGTGCAAAATAGAACCCTGTCACCGAAAAAATTACTTGAAAAAACGCAAAATTCTGTAACTTTAATTTATTTGTATGGTATAATGGTACAATAGGAAAAGTTCACTGACGTCGTTATGAGCCGCTTACTTTCGCTCCCGGGACCGATCATGCTCGACTATAAATACCGGCAATTGGCCGAAACGCTGAAGAGGGAAATCCTGCAAACCCACTCCGCCCCCGGCAGCAAAATCCCCACCGAACACGAATTATGCCGGCGCTTCAATATGAGCCGCAACACGGTCCGCCAAGCCATCGGCCAACTGGTGGAAAAAGGCTTCCTGGTTAAAATCCAGGGTTGCGGCACCTTCGTCGCCGACGGCGTAGCCGAATTCATCGGGAAGAAGCAAACTTCCGCCGACAAGCGGAGCATCGGCGTGGTCATGAACAAAGTGAACGCCTACATTTTCCCCTCGGTCCTCATGGGCATATCCGACTACCTCTTCCAGCACGATTACCACATCATGATTCGCATGACCCACAACCGCGTCGCCAAGGAAAAACAGGTCCTCGAAGAACTCATCGCCGCCGACCTCGCCGGCCTGATCATCGAGCCCACCCGATCCTCGCTCCCCCAAGCCAATGGAGGCTTGTATAAAACCATCGCCAATACCCTGCCCTGCGTCCTGATTAATGCCGACCTCCCCGGTTTCGCCTTTCCCTATATCGATACCGCCAATGCCGCCGGCTTCGCCCTGCTGGTCGACCACTTGGCGGAGCGTGGCCATCGGGACATCGCCGCCTTGTTCAAATTTGACGAGCAAACCGGCGTCAAGCGCTATCAGGGTTTTGTCCAAGCCATGTTTAAAAACCGGCTCAACGTCGACGAGCAGCGCCTCCTCTGGTACGGCGACGAAGATTTCGAAACGCTGTTTTCAGAACAAAACGCCCACCGGGTGCTGAAGGCGGTCCGCAATTGCACTGCCATCATGTGCTTCAACGATGAACTGGCCGAACGCCTGGTCCCCTTCCTGGAGGAACACGGCCTCGCCGTCCCCCGGGACGTATCGGTTGTCGCCTTCGACGCCTGCTGGTCGACCCATACCCACCGCCCGGTCACCACCATCGAACACCCCAAGGAACTCCTCGGCCGTGCCGCCGCCAAGGCCGCCCTGCTGCTCCTGGACGATCCGCTGGCGAATGTGTCCCACCTTTTCCCTCCCCTCCTAATCGACAACGGCTCGGTCCGGAATTTACTCGCCGCCGGAGTCGTCGACCAGTAAATTCGCTAAGCCTTATTTAGCCATCAATTCCATATCCCCGCCCCTGAAAATTTTCCCCGGCAAAAAACCGTTTCCAGGTCCGAAAATGGCCGGAATTTTCCGTGACATTTGCTATGCTTGTTTTCAACGGAGGAAACAAGCATGCCGGAAAACGCCAGCCAGGCCTATTATTCCCTGTTCAAAGCCAAGGATTCCCGCCACGACGGCCAGTTCTACGTCGGCGTGTCTTCCACCGGCGTCTATTGCCGGCCGGTGTGCCGGGCGAAAATGCCCAAACCGGAAAATTGCCGTTTCTACGCCAGCGCCGCCGCCGCGGAACAGGCGGGGTACCGCCCCTGTCTATTGTGCCGTCCCGAACTCGCCCCCGGCGCCGCACCCCTTGACGCCACCCTCACCTTGGCGCAAAAGGCGGCGCGGCTGCTGGAGGAAAATTGCGGAAACGGCGTGCCGCTGGAGGAAATCTCCGGACGCCTCGGCTATACTCCCCGTCACCTCCGCCGCGCCTTCGTTGCCGAATACCACGTCTCGCCCATTCAATACCTGCAAACCTGCCGCCTCCTGCTCGCCAAGCAACTCCTCACCGATACCGACCTGTCGGTAATCGCCGTGGCGATGGCCGCCGGCTTCGGGAGCCTCCGCCGCTTCAATGACCTATTTCAAAAACGTTACCGCCTTTCCCCCCGCGCCCTGCGCCGACAAGCCCCGGGGGAACTGCGCGGCAAGGTTGGGATTACCTTGGCCCTCGGGTACCGCCCCCCTTACCTTTGGGAGCGGATGCTGGATTTCCTGGCCCTCCGCGCCATTCCCGGCGTGGAAGCGGTGCGGGACGGCGAATACCTGCGCACGGTGCGTTATCAGGACCAAGCCGGCAAAACCTATGCCGGCTGGATCCGGGTCGGCCACCGGGAACGGGATCAGGTCCTGACCGTAAGCGTGGCGGCGGAGCTGCTGCCGGTTCTGCCGCAAACGCTCGCCCGCATCAAGCACCTTTTCGATTTGTCCTGTAATCCGCAAGCGGTGGCGGAATCGTTGGCGGGAATGGACCGTGTCCGGCCGGGTTTGCCCTTGCATGGCCTGCGGGTGCCGGGTTGCGTCGAACCTTTCGAAATGGCGGTGCGGGCGGTATTGGGACAGCAAATAACTGTAGTCGGGGCGCGCACCCTCGCCGCGCGGTTGGTCGGGAAATTCGGCGTTCCCCTGCCGACCGGCCTGCCGGATCTGACCCACACCTTCCCCACCGCGCGCGAAATCGCCGCCCTGCCCGGCCGGATCGGCGACCACTTGGGCCCTTTGGGAATAACCGGCATTCGCGCCGAAGCGATTCGGGAATTGGCGGAGAAAATGCTCGCCGGAGAGATTGCCTTTCATCCCGGCGCGGATCCGGAGGAGGAGATCGCGAAACTTATGACGATAAGAGGAATCGGGGAATGGACGGCGCGCTATATCGCGATGCGGGCTTTGAGTGGAACCGACGCATTTCTACCCAGCGATTACGGAGTGAAGAAAGCCTTGGCGCCCCGTTCCGAAAAGGAGATTGCCGCCTTGGCCGAGGCTTGGCGGCCGTGGCGCAGCTATGCGACGGTCAACTTGTGGAACTCGCTATAGATGCTGAACCGGAGTTTAGCAAAACTTCAGAGGAAACCATCATGCCCTATACGACGCAATATGACTCACCGGTGGGTCGGCTCACGCTGGCGAGCGACGGAGACAATTTGATCGCCCTGTGGCTGGAGGGGCAAAAGTATTTCGGCGACGGCGTGGAGGGGGAATGCCGTGACCGGGGCGATCTCCCGGTATTCCGTGCGGGCCGCAAATGGCTGGACGCCTATTTCGCGGGCAAATGTCCGCTCATTCATGACTTGCCTTTGGCGCCGAGAGGTGGGGAGTTCCGCCAGGCGGTGTGGGAAATTTTATGTGGCATTCCCTACGGCGAGTGTCTAACTTACGGGGAGATTGCCCGGAAAATGGCTTTCCGGCTTAAAAAAAGCAGCATGTCCAGTCAAGCTGTCGGTGGGGCGGTGGGGCGTAATCCGTTGTCGATAATTATTCCTTGTCATCGGGTGGTGGGGGCGAGCGGCAGTTTGACGGGCTACGCCGGTGGTATCGACAAAAAGATTCTGCTCCTCAAACACGAAGGGGTGGATGTGTCGCGGTTTTTCGTGCCGAAAAAAGGGACCGCGCTATAACTACTTTTTCCCGCCAAATAAACTCCCCAAAACCCCCCGCAACAACGAGCGACTGACCTGGGTCGCCACCACTCGGGTCATGCTCTGCCCCATCTTCTTGGTGAAGTCGGAGAAAATCTCGCCCATAATTCCTTCATCCCCCTTTTTCGCCGCCGCGCCTTTTTTGCCGGTTTCCGCCGGCGTTTCCATGACCCGCGCGCTCAATTTCTCGTACGCCGATTCGCGGTCGACCATGGTGTCATACTTGCCTGCCAGGGGCGAAGCCTTGATGATATCCGCCCGCTCCGCCGGAGTCACCGGGCCAATCTGGCTTTCCGGCGGCAGCATGCTGCAACGCTCGACAACGGCCGGAATACCTTTATTATCGAGAAGGGACAAAAGCGCCTCGCCCACCCCCAGGTTACCGATGGCGTCCTCGGTCTTGAAGGCCGGGTTGGGGCGGAAAGCGCCGGCAGCCGCCCGCACCGCCTGTTGTTCCCGGGGGGTGTAGGCCCGGAGGGCATGCTGGATGCGGTTCCCGAGCTGGGCCAGGACCATTTCCGGAATGTCAGCCGGATTCTGGGTGATGAAGTAGACCCCGACCGCCTTCGAACGGATCAGGCGCACCACCTGTTCAATCTTTTCCAGAAGCGCCTTGGGAGCGTTGGTGAAAAGAAGATGCGCTTCGTCAAAAAAGAGGACCAATTTCGGCTGCGGCAGATCGCCCACTTCCGGCAGGCCTTCGTAAAGTTCCGACAACAACCAGAGGAGGAATGAAGCGTAAATGCGCGGCGACTGCATGAGCTGATCCGCCGCCATGATGTTGATGACGCCTTTCCCGTTGCGGGTTTGCATCAGATCGAAAACTCCCAGGGCGGGTTCGCCGAAAAAGTTGTTGCCGCCTTGGGTGTCGAGGCCGAGGAGCCCGCGTTGAATCGAGCCCAGCGTGGCCGGGGCGATGTTGCCGTAGGTCTTCGAAAAGTCGGCGCGTTTTTCCGCCACGAATTCGGCCATTTTCCGCATGTCCTTCAGGTCCAGCAGGAGCAGGCCGTTGTCGTCGGCGATGCGAAAGATGACCTGCATGACTTCGGTCTGGGTGTCGTTCAGGTCGAGGATGCGGCTGAGAAGGAGCGGGCCCATTTCGGAAATGGTGGCGCGGAGGGGGTGTCCGTCCTTGGCGAAAATGTCCCAGAAGACAGTGGGGCAGCCTTGAAAAGTGAAGCCGGCGTCGGCGAGTTTCATGCCGTCCACCCGCTGTTGGACTTTGGCGTTGTCCTTCGAACCGGTTTTACTGATGCCGGAAACGTCCCCCTTGATGTCGGTCATGAAGACCGGCACGCCCTGCGCCGATATGGACTCGGCGATGACCTGGAGGGAGACGGTTTTGCCGGTGCCGGTGGCGCCGGTGATGAGGCCGTGGCGGTTCAGCATATTGGGCAGAATGGACAGTTCGGCGTGGTCATTTTTGGCGATGAGGAGCTTTCCGTCTTTGGTGAGCATGTGCTGATCCTCGAAAATTTGATTAGATTGAAGTTGGGAGGAATGTCTGAAGCTGTAGTATAACTGATTGTCCTTCCCTTGCAACTCATACCGGGAAAAAAAGGATCTTGTTTGGGTGATTTCATTTCTGTGGCTGGAACGACGAGGATTGGGCTGCTGGTGAAATACCCGCAAATCACTAAAACGAACAAAACGGAACTATCCTATAAGCTTGCCGAGATTCTGGACGCAGTGAACCATCTCGGAGTTGCATTACAAAGGGCGCCCAGCAAAAACTGGACGCCCTTTGTAAATATTATTTAAAAAGCCAAACTACTCGCTCTTTTCCTTATCGGTTTTTCCCATCTCAAAAGAGTCAACCCCTTTTTTGGAAGGCGCGACTTCCTCTTCGCCGGCGTCAAGTTCCTTCGCCACATCAACCTCGGCATCTTCTTCGGCAGCGTTGATCTTGTCCATCTGCTTCGCTTCGGCAAATGCCGCCTGGGAACCGGCATTGTCAACCTTCGCCGCCACCACTGCCGCGCGGGGACGCGCCGCCTTGGACTTGCCGGGAGCGCCGCCTTCGACCAGTTCAAACAAAACCTGCCGGGCCGAGTCGCCTACCCGAGTCTTGGAAAGATGCAATATCCGGGTATAACCGCCTTGACGATCTTTATAACGCACGCCAAGATCCTCAAATAGGGAACGCACCAAAGCGGGATCGTGAAGCAAACGAATGGCCCGCCGCCGCGCCGCCAAATCATCCGGACCCTTCTTCGCCAAAGTGATCAGACGCTCGGCAAAAGGCCGCGCTTCCTTAGCCTTGGCCGGAGTGGTTGTAATACGCCCGTGGGTGAACAAAGCCGCCACCATGTTACGGTACATCGCCTTACGATGACTGGAATTACGGCCGAGCCGGCGTCCGCGGTTCAAATGTCTCATGATCTATACCCCATCCCAAAAGAGCAGAAGTTCGAAATCCGCTACGTTTCCAAAAAACTTGCGACAGCCTCAAACATCGGTCATGCCGAAGGACAAACCCTGCTCCATCAGCTTCTGTTTGATTTCCTTCAAGCTGGTCTTGCCGAAATTGCGCACCTGCAACATATCCGCTTCCTGGCGCATGACCAAATCGCGAATGGTCTTGATGCCTTCGGCAGCCAAACAGTTGGCGGCACGCACCGACGGCTCCAGAACCGAAACCGGCTGGTTCAACTTCTCGTTCATGGCCGAATTGTCGGAAACCTCGCGTTCGTGGTCGTGCTTCATTTCGACCTCGCCCGCCGCCGCCGCCGTCGCTTCGCTACCGAGATCGTAGTACTTCACAAACGGATTCAAATGCTTACGCAGAATCGTCGCGGCCTCGATGAGGGCCTGTTCCGGCTTAATCGTGCCGTCGGTCCAAATCTCGATAATAAGGCGATCGTAGTCCGTAACCTTCGAGACGCGGGTCTCAACCACCCGCCAACGCGAACGCCGCACCGGCGAGAAGGAGGCGTCCAGGGGAATCATCCCAATCACGTCCTGGGACTTCCAGGTAAAGTCATCGGAGCGAACATAGCCGCGGCCCTTACGGAACTCGACTTCCGCCTTGAAAGTGGTGTTGGCCCCTTCCACCGTGGCGATATGCAGATTTTTGTTGACAATCTCGACGCCGGGGGGAGGAGTGAAGTCGCCGGCGGTGACCGGACCCGGTCCGGTTTTTTCAATGCGGAGCGTTTCCGGGCTGTCGCCTTCGTAGGAGACCAGCATTTCCTTGACATTCAAGGCGATGTCAATCACGTCCTCGACGATGCCGGGAATGGCCGCGAACTCGTGCAACGCGCCGTCAAGCTTCAAGGAAACCGGCGCCACGCCTTCCAAAGAACTCAATAAAACGCGACGCAAAGAATTGCCAATAGTAACGCCAAAACCGCGTTCAAACGGTTCTATCGTAAATTTGCCATAAGTATCTGTGGCGCTTTCCTGATCCATCACCACCCGCGTCGGAAGTTCGAAGCTCTTCCAGCGAATGCGCATAAACATTCCTCCTTTTCCCGACGCCAGCTGCATGGCGCAAAGTCGATTAACTCTCGCCACAATCGCGTAATACATCGGAAAGGAAAATTTCAGTGAAAAAAAGTCGCTTAGACGCGGCGGCGTTTGCGGGGACGGCAACCGTTGTGGGGAAGCGGTGTCACATCCTCAATCGCCTTGATGGCCACGCCGGCCGACTGCAAACCGCGAATCGCCGATTCGCGCCCGCCACCCGGCCCCTTGACCAAGACTTCCATTTCGCGCATGCCCATCTTCATCGCTTTTTCCGCCGCCGATTCGGCCGTTTTTTGCGCGGCGAACGGGGTGGATTTACGGCTGTTCTGGAAACCGGAGGTGCCGGCCGAAGCCCAGACCAGGGTGTTCCCGTAAATGTCGGTGATGGTGATGATCGTGTTGTTGAAGGTGGCCTTGACGTGCGCAACGCCCTTCGCCACCGATTTCTTGACTTTCTTCTTCCGATACCGTTTCGCCATTGTCACTCTCCCGAAGGCCAGCAGGTTATACGGCAAAAAACCGCTCAACGCTGGGCCGTTCCCACCAAAAACAAACGCCAGCATCAACCCTTAGCGCATCGCCTTCACGGACTTCTTCACCGCCACCGTCTTCTTCTTGCCCTTGCGGGTACGGGCGTTGGTGCGGGTGCGCTGACCGCGAACCGGCAGGCCACGGCCATGGCGAATTCCCCGATAGCAGCCAATCTTCTTGAGGCGCTGCAGATTCTGCGCCGTTTGCCGCCGGAGCTGGCCTTCGACAACAAAGGATTTGTCGAGGAGCGAGGCAATCTGACCGATTTGCTCTTCGGTAAGATTCTTGGCCCGGGTGCCGGGTTTAATCCCCAGTTCCGCCACAATCTTCTTCGCCGTGGTATCACCCACGCCGTAAAGATAGGTCAAGGCAATTTCCACCAGCTTGTCATTAGGAATGTCAACACCGAGAATTCTTGGCACCGTGCGCCTCCTGCTACGTGTTTAAACAAAAACCTCGCGGCCTACGAAAACCCGCCTCACCCCTGGCGCATTTTGTGCCGGGGATTGACCTTGCAAATGACGCGGAGGACGCCCTTCCGGCGAATCATTTTGCAGTTTTCGCAGCGCTTGCGAATCGAAGGGGTAACTTTCATCTCTACACTCCTTGGCTTCCTCTCGGCACATCGCCCGGCCAGGAAGAAACCCCTTGCCGAAAACTGTGCCAAACTCGTGGCTCATGGGGATATCGCAACCGTCAACCGCGGTAGGTTATGCGTCCCCGTTTCAGATCATAGGGCGACAGCTCCACCGTCACCTTGTCACCAGGCAAAATGCGTATGAAATTCTGCCGCATTTTCCCGCTGATATGCGCAAGGACTATGTGGCCACTTTCCAATTCAACACGGAACTGCGCGTTGGGCAGAGCCTCACGCACCGTGGCCTGTACACTGATCGAGTCCTCTTTTGCCATCTTTTCGACACTCCCTACAACTCCGTCAATATCATCGGCCCGGCTTCGGTCACCGCCACGGTGTGCTCGAAATGTGCCGACCAGGAACGGTCTTTCGTATACACCGTCCAACCGTCGTTCCGGTCCACCAAAACTTCCGAAGCGCCGATATTCACCATCGGCTCAATGGCCAGAACCATGCCGCTCCGCAACTCGCAGTCAGGGAAATAACCTTCCAGACGCTCGCGCGGACCACAGACATAATTCGGAATCTGCGGCGGCTCGTGCATCCGTTGGCCAATCCCATGTCCAACAAACTGCTTCACCACCGACATGCCGTTCGTTTCCACTTCCTTCTGTACCGCCGCGGAAATATCCCGCAACTTTTTTCCGGGTCGGGCATTTTCCACCGCCCGCATTAAGGACGCTTCCGTAACTTCCAGAAGCTTCTTCGCCTTGCGGCTCACCGTGCCGACCGCAAAGGTCCGCGCCGCGTCGCCACACCAGCCGTCCAATTCAACGCCGACGTCGATGGATATAATGTCGCCTTCCCGCAGTTCCCTCGCGCCGGGAATGCCGTGCACCACCTGCTCGTTTATGGACGAACAAATCGATGCCGGGAAAGGGGGAAAACGAGGATTCGCCGCAGGATAATCCTTAAAAAGAGGAATTCCACCCGCTTTGATTATCAACGCCTCGACCGCGCTGTCAAGCTCTTTCGTCGTTACGCCCGGAGCAACCATCTTGCCAATCATCGCCAAAGCTTCCGCAACCACCCGACCGGCCTCGCGCATTTTGGCGATTTGCGGCAAATTTTTCAGGATGATGCGTTCGGGCATTATCTTACCCCCTGCCGCTTCTCTCAGCTTAACCTCTACGGCCTTTAATCCTGCCGCCAGCTATGCCGAAACCTTCATAGTTGCGCATAAGGAGATAGCTTTCGACCTTCTGCACCAAATCCAGCGCCACACCGACGACAATCAGCAAACCCGTGCCGCCCAAAAGACCGCTGATGTCCATGCCCACCCCGAGAGCGTGACTGACAAACTGGGGAATAATCGCGATCAGCGCCAGGAACGCGCCGCCAGCCAAGGCGATCCGGCTCATGATCTTCGACAAATGTTCCGCCGTACGCTTGCCGGGGCGAATCCCCGGAATGTACATGCCGCCGGATTTCAGGTTGTCGGCCATCTCATTCGGGTTAAACTGAATGGCGGTGTAGAAGTAGCAGAAGAAAATGATCAGCAACACATAGAGAACGGTATACCAGAACGACCCCGGGCTCATAAACACCCCGTAGACCCCAAGGATAATCCCGGCGATACCGGCGATAACCTGCATAATCGCCTGGCCGAAGATAATCGGAATCACGTTCGCCTGGTTGACTTTGAGAGGCAGGAACTGCCGCTGCCCGCCGTAAGTTTTACGGCCCCGCACCGCCTTAGCCTGCATAATAGGCACCCGGCGCGTTCCCAAAGTGATCAACACCACCGCCAGGGTCATCGCCACAAACAGGAGAATCAACAGCACCACCTGCCCGAGACTGACCGAAGAGCTGCCACCGGCAGGATTGACCCCGGAAATCAAATGCGCAATGGCCGAAGGAACCCGTGACAAAATGCCGGCCATGATGATTAAGGAAATGCCATTCCCGATACCGAATTCGTCAATTTGTTCGCCCAACCACATCAGGAACATGGTGCCGACGGTAAGGGAAATCACCACATAAATAAAGAACTCCCAGCGGCTGACCCCTTCGGCGATGTAAGTGTGTCCCGACGCCGACAAGCCCCACGCCAACATGGAAGCCTGGATAATACACAGGACCACCGTAGAAGCGCGAACATATTGGTTAATCTTTTTCCGCCCCGTCGCCCCCTCGTGCGCCAGCCGCGAAAGGGAAGGGACAATCGCGGTCAAGAGCTGAAAAATAATCGAGGCGGTGATGTAGGGCATGATGCCAAGGCCGAAAATCGCCATCGACGACAAGGCGCCACCGGTGAACATATCGGCCATGCTCAAAACCGCGCCAACCGCCCCTTGGGCACTGGCCACATAATCGGTGACTGCCTTTACATTGACGCCGGGACTGGGAATGAACGAGCCCAGGCGGAAGACAATCAAGAGCAGGAAAGTAATGCCAAGTTTATAGCGCAATTCCTTGACATTGAGAATTTTTGAAATGATATCGAACATTTATTTTACCCACCCCGTAGGCTCGTATGCGGCTAAACCGCCCCGCGGTCGGCGTGATACCCGTAGCTCTGCCTACCGCAATGCTTGACAACAGGACAAGCGGAGGCGTCGCTACTCCCCGGCCGCCCGCTCCTTGACTTTCCCAGCCTTCTGGGCAATGGGAGTCAAATCCACGGAACCGCCCGCCTTCTCGATTTTTTCCTGCGCCGTCTTCGAGGCCGCATGGGTCCGGACCGTCAGCTTTTTGGCCAGCTCGCCATGCCCAAGGACCTTGACCACATCGCCACGACGTACGGTGAAGCCTTTTTCGCGCAGGCTCTTGGCGTCGACCACCTCGCCGTCGGCGAAATTCTCGTTCAGCCAATCCAGGTTGACCGGAAGGTAAACAGTCGCATAGTTGGCGTTATTGAAACCGACCTTGGGGAGCCGCTCTTTCAACTGGGTCTGGCCGCCGACAAAACCGCGGAGCCAATTGGCGCCGGTGCGCGAACCCAAACCCTTCTGGCCCCGGCCCGCCGTCTTGCCGCTGCCCGACCCTGCCCCGCGGCCGATTCTTCTCTTACGCTTATGCCCGGTGACGGCATTGAAAACATCGGTGAGATTCATGGCATGTCCTTTATTTCAAGGAAAACCGAACCAACCGCCGTTCGCTTTTTCTTGAAGTTTTCTAGGTTCATATTTCCGTGGCGCAATGGGGCAAGGCAAGCCCAGCGACTTTGGAAAAAATCGAGCGGCAATTTGCCCGATTTTTCTAAACGAATTTACAGTTGCACCCCGCGAAGCGACTCGGTCATCTCTTTGCTGCGGAGCTTCTCCAGGGCGTCCATAACCGCCTTGACGACGTTACGGCTGTTGGTGGAACCATAGACTTTGGTAAGCACGTTGGTCAAACCTCCGGCTTCCAGAATCGCCTTCACGGCCGACCCGGCGATAACCCCGGTGCCGGGCATGGCGGGAATCAAAACCACTGAAGAAGCGCCAAAACGGCCCTTAACCGCATGCGGAATCGACCCGCCGGGAGTAATGGTAAAACGCTTCAGCGAACGCCGCCCCGCCTTGATCGCCTTCTGGAAGGCGCCGGGAACTTCCTTGGCCTTGCCGTAGCCGATACCAACCCGGCCCTTGCCGTCGCCAACACAAACGAGCGAGCCGAAGCTGAGACGCCGGCCACCCTTCACCGTCGCCGAACAACGGAAAACGCCGATCAGCGTTTCCTGGAATTCGCGTTCCCGGGGTTCGTCCCGGTCGCCGCGCTTGCCACGGCCCCGGCGCATGGTGTCGCCGCTGCCGCCCCGGCCCCGACCGCCGCGCGCGCCGCGTTCACCGCGTTCGCCGCCTCCGGCCGCGCCATCGCCACCGGCGCCGCCACCCGACCGTGAACCACCGCGCGGACGCCGAGGCGCGCCTTCAGTCATGCCGCCGCCAACTCTCGTTTCGCTGTTATCAGCCATGCCACCAGCTCCATTCTGAAGGTATTAAAATTTCAATCCCGACTTACGCGCAGCTTCCGCCAGCGCCTTGACGCGCCCGTGGTATTGCCGCCCGCCTGTGTCGAAAACAACCGCTTCGATACCGGCGGCCTTGGCCTTTTTCGCGGCCAGATCGCCGAGCGTCTGGGCGGCCTTTACGTTGCCGCCATAGGTGCCTATGGGGAAATCCGCGCCTTGGGTCGATACGGTCACCAAAGTTTTTCCGGCGACGTCGTCGATGAACTGCACCGAAATGTGCTTGAGACTGCGGAATACCGCCATGCGCGGCTTGGCGGCGGTACCGCCGACTTTCTGGCGCAACCGGTTATGCCGCCGGCGCAAATCGTAGCGTTTCTTTAAAATACGTTCCATTGCCTTGATCTCCCGGGCGTCGGCAGGAAAACCTGGAACCGAGACCCCATAGATAAATTATCGCCGCATACCGCCAAGAGGAAAAATTCCCGCAGCGGCATAAGCAATTTATTTGCCGGCGCCGAAGGACTTCCCTTCCAGGCGACGCACGATTTCGTCGACAAAGCGAATGCCCTTCCCCTGGTAGAGGTCCGGGGGCCGAACCCGCTTAACCTTGGCCGACACTTCACCAACCAGGCACTTGTCGATGCCCCGGATGATGAAATCCATGTATTCGCGGCTGGTCGCCTTGGGAATCTCGACCTCGATGCCGGTCGGAATCGCGAAATCGACCGGGTGGGCGAAGCCGGCGACGATTTGCAGGATCTTCCCCTTCAATTCGACACGATAGCCGGTGCCGACGATGCGCATACGTTTTTCGTAGCCTTTCGTCACACCCACCACCATGTTTTGAATAAGCGCCCGGTAGGTCCCATGGAGAGCCCGATGGGACTTCGAGTCCGATTCCCGGGTGACGGTCACTTCCTTGCCGTCAGCCTTGACCTTGACGCCGTGAACCAGTTTCTGACGCAGTTCACCCTTGGGACCCTTGACAATGATTTCTTCAGCGGGGACCGAAACGGTCACACCAGCTGGAACCGAGACCGGATTTTTTCCTACGCGTGACATGAATATTCATCCTAACTGGCAGCATCGGCGTAAACGTCATTTACGAAAAGAACCATGACGCCCGGCAGCGATTAGTAAACAGTGCACAAAATTTCACCGCCCACCTTTTTCTCGCGGCACTCGCGATCGGACAATACGCCCTGGTTCGTCGACACGACCGCAACGCCTTGCCCGCTCAGAACCACCGGAAGATCATCGTAGCCACGGTAAACGCGGCAGCCGGGCTTCGAGGTTCGGACGATGGAACGGATGACCTTCTCCCCCTCGGGACCGTACTTGAGATGGATCTTCAGTTCGTTCTGCAAGGGACGGTCGATGATATCATACCCGACGATAAAACCTTCACGCTTCAAAACCTCGGCAATATTGATCTTGATGGCGGTCGAGGGCATGCTGACGTCCGACCACATCAGGCTGTTGGCGTTTCTGATGCGGGTCAACATGTCGGCCACGGGATCGGTCATGCTCATACCGGTATCCTTCTTATTTGTGCACTTCTCAACTTGTGCAAAAGAGCCACTGAAACGCCGGTTCGCCGCCCCCGCCCTCATCCGCCGCAACCCCGCCGGCCGGACCCCGGGCTCTGACAACTCCCCAAGCGGAAAACAATTCCTACCAGCTGGACTTGCGCATGCCGGGAATCTCACCCTTGTTCGCCAAATTCCGCAAACAAATGCGGCAGATGGAGAATTTCTTGTAAACCCCACGGGCACGGCCGCAAATCTTGCAACGGGTATAGGCCCGGGTCTTGAATTTGGGAGGACGGTTGGACTTCACTATCCAGGATGTTTTCGCCACGGTGATTCTCCATCATCTACAGCGGATTATTCCGCAAAAGGCATGCCCATCAATTTCAGAAATTTCCGGCTCTCGTCCGCGCCTTTGGAATTCTTGATGACAAAAGTCACGTCCATACCAAACATGTGCGTCAGACGGTCGGCATCGATTTCCGGGAAAATCGTCACTTCCTCGACACCCAGGGAATAGTTCCCCGACTTGTCGAAAGACTTCTTGGGGACCCCGTGGAAGTCGCGGATACGCGGAATCGCCATAGCCACCAGGCGGTCCATGAATTCGTACATCCGCTCGCCCCGGAGAGTCACCCGGCAGCCAATCTTGTAGCCCTGGCGCAAACGGAAGTTCGACACCGAAACCCGCGCCTTCGTCACCACCGCCGCCTGGCCGGAAATGGTCGTCATCACCTTGACGCCCTCCTCCAGGATTTTCGAATCGTCAATCGCCTTGCCGATACCCATGTTAAGGCAAATCTTTTCGAGGCGTGGCAGCGAATGCACATTCGTGCGGCCAAAGTCCTCCTGCATCGCCGGCAAAACTTGTTTCCGGTATTTTTCCAACAAACGAGCCTTCATGTCCTCAACCTTTTCTAGCGTCGATTGCCAACCGACACCCTAGGGTTGCCAATGACTCCGGCGAACCCGGCAATAATCTAAGGAATTACGAGCGTTCCGTGATATCCGCTCCGCACTTCTTGCAAACGCGATAACGCTTGGTCTTGACCTTGCCGCCCTCGCGTTCCTGCTTTTCCAGGCGGACTCCGGTGCGGGTCGCCTTGTCGCACTTCGGGCATACCAGCATCAGGTTGGAAAGGTTGATGTACGCCTCTTTCTCAATCCGGCCGCCGCCCGGGCGATTGGGATCCTTCGACACCGGCAAATGCCGGAAGACCATCTTGATGCCCTGAATTTTGGCGCGGTTCTTTTCCCGGTCGATTTCCAGCACCTTGCCGCGCTTGCCGCGTTCCGAACCGGAATCCGCCGCCACCTTGCCGCCTTCGGAGCCGGCCATCACCTGAACAATGTCGTTTTTGCGAATGCGGGTCTTAGTCGTTTCCATTGTTGAATCCTCACACCACTTCAGGGGCAAGCGAGACGATTTTCATGAAATTGGCCTGGCGAAGTTCCCTGGCCACAGGGCCAAAAATGCGCGTGCCGCGCGGGTTTTT
>JAVBQR010000023.1:0-8805 GCA_031548865.1 Planctomycetota bacterium | reverse complement strand
TTCTCGGCGAAGCCGCGAAGGATTTGCGCCGCCACCCGGATTTCCGGCCGGGCTTCGCGGATGAGCTTGCCCATTTCGGTGGAAAGGGAGCGCGCCAATTCCTCCCGGCGGGAGTCTATGGCGTCGGCGCACTTCATCATGAGGCGGGCGCGTTCGTGGACCGGGGTCGCGGCCCAGGCCAATTTGCCGCGTTGTGCCGCCGCAATGGCCCGGGCGACGTCGTCGGCGCCGGCGGCCGGCACCTGATCGATGAATTCGAGGGTGGCGGAGTTACGCACTTCGAAAGTCTTGCCGTTCGAGGCGTCGACCGCCTCGCCGTCTATGAACATTTTCATGCTTGTGCCTTTGCATGCTGATGGGGAATGCTTGGCGACCCGGGCCACGGGTCGGGGACCAGCGGCCCGGTCGAAGGTTTTTTCTAGAACAGGGAGTTCGGGTTATAGTACTGCCGGATGTTCTTCGGGCTGACGCTGACCGGGGTGAGGTGGACCAGCTTCGGGACCGAGGCGCCGCCGTTCCAGCTTTCGATGGTTTCCAGCACTTTGGTGGCGCATTCGGCCGGGTCGTTGCGGCCGGTGGCGAACATCTGGGTGCCTTCGTTGATCAGCTTGTACATGGTCTTGTTGCCGTCCGCGCCGCAGATGACGATGTCGGAGCGGCCGATGGCCAGGGCCGCTTCGCGGGCGCCGAGGGCCATGTCGTCGTTTTCGGCGAAGATGCAGTTGATTTCCGGCGCGGCGGAGAGCATGTTCTCGGCCGCCTTCTGGCCGTCGGCCTGGTTCCAGCCGCCCCAGCCCTGGGACACCACCGGCACATTCGCTTCGCCGTAATTTTCCAGTTGGTATTCGACGATCCCGGCCAGAGTGCCCATGCGGCGGGCGAGGCCGAGGGTGTTGCCGGTGTTGCCGGAAAGGAAGGCGAGCTTGATCGCGGTCCGGCCGAACTTGTCGCCGATGTCGTGGCCGACCAGGGAGCCGAGGGTGTAGTTGTCGGACTGGATCATCGAAACGTAGGTGGCCTTGGGGGAAATGGAGTTGTCCATGATGAAGACGGCGACCCCGGCTTCGGCGCATTTGCGGGTGGCTTCGATGGATCCTTCCGGATGGACCGGATTGATGACCACCACGTTGC
Organism: Planctomycetota bacterium; assembly: GCA_031548865.1. Taxonomy (GTDB): domain Bacteria; phylum Planctomycetota; class SZUA-567; order SZUA-567; family SZUA-567; genus JAJBSZ01. The sequence goes on along the minus strand of JAVBQR010000023.1, from coordinate 7,674 downwards.
AGCCTTCGGTGATGAAGTTTTCGACGTCGCGGAGCTGTTTGTTGATGTCGCCGTTGGCGTCGGCGGTGATGCATTCGATGCCTTTGTCCTTGCAGAGTTTCTTGAAGGTCTCCTCCTGCGCCGAGAAATAGGCGCCGTTCAAGGTTTGCATGGTGAGGCCGATTTTCAGCTTGCCGCCCGGTTTGACTTCGGCGCTATGGGCGGCGAGGGCGGTCAGGCCGAACAACAGGCACGCGAATAAAACGATCCTCTTCATGGCATTCCTCCTGTGAGCTGGTAATCCCGGTTGAACGCGAACGGTCGCGGAAATACGGGTTGTTTCTGGGGTTTTGCTGAACTTTTGCAAAGTGGCGATATAACCGCCAATCGCCACTTTGCAAAAATCGTTTTTGCCGAAACTTCGGTCATTTTTTTCCGTCCCGGCCCTGAAGGAGGACGGCGACGACGATAATCACCCCCTTGATGACCTGCTGGGGATAAGGCGCGACCTTCATCAGGGCCATGATGTTCGAAATCAAGCCGAGAATCAGGACCCCCATCAGCGTGTTGAGGGCGCTGCCGCGCCCGCCGGAGAGGCTGGCGCCGCCGATGACACAGGCGGCGATGGCGTCCAGCTCCATCCCCTGGCAGACCCGGGCGTCGCCGACGCCGGTACGCGATTCGATGATGCCGCCGAAGGTGCACATGGCGGCGGACAGGACGTAGACCGACAGGGTGTACAGCCCGGTCCGGATGCCGGAGAGGCGGACCGCCGTTTCGTTCGAACCGATGGCCTGGACATAGCGGCCGTAGGTGGTGTACTTGAGGACAAAGGCGAAAATGAGAAATATGACCAGGGCGAGGAGGACGGAATAGGGCACGCCCGGCACGCCGTCAATAAAGACCAGGGAGCTTTTGTTGAAGGTGTTGATGAAGTCGTTCCCGATGGGGATGGTTTTGGCGTGGGAAATCATGTAGGCGACCCCCCGGGCCGCGGTCATGGCCGCCAGGGTCACCACAAACGGGGCCATGCCCTGATAGGCTACGAGATACCCGGAGAGCGCCCCGAAGGCCATGGCACAGGCGAAAGTTACGGCCAACGCCGACGGAACCGGCATGGGCTCGGGTAGCCTCGAGTCAATCAGGGTGGTGAACAGGACGCTCGAGAACGCGGCCAGGGACCCCACCGACAGGTCTATGCCGCCGGTGAGGATGACCATGAGCATGCCGAGGCTGACGATGGTGACGGCCGCGTTCTGGCGCAGGAGATTGAAGATGTTCTGCGCGGTGAGGAAATTCCTGGACAGGAAGCTCGAAGCCACCAGCAGGAGCAGAAGTACCGCGACCGGTAGGTACGCCCGCATGGAATCGGCGAAGCCGCGGCCGGAGCCGCTTGTGCGCGTTGTCATTCTCACTTGCCTCCCACCACGAGTTTCATGATGCTCGCCTCCGACATGTTGCCCCTGGCGAGTTCACCCTTGATTCTGCCGTTGTCTATGACCAGCGTCCGGTCGCACATGCCGATGATTTCGTTCAACTCGGAGGAAATCATGAGAATGGCGACGCCGGAAGCCACGAGATCGTTCATGATGTTGTAGATTTCCACCTTGGCTCCCACATCGACCCCGCGCGTCGGTTCGTCGAGGATGAGGATGCGCGAATCGGTATTGAGCCATTTGGCGAACACCACTTTTTGCTGGTTGCCGCCCGAGAGGCTTTCCACCGGGTTGCCCGGGTCGGCGGTCTTCACCGCCAGCTTCGCCACCAGGTCCTCCGCCAGGGCCTTTCCCTGGCGCCGGAAATGACCCCGAAGCGGCGGCTCACGCTGCGGATATTGGTCAAGGTCATGTTCGACTTAATCGACATGTCCAGGACCAGCCCCTGTTCCTTGCGGTTTTCCGGCACCAGGGCGATGCCGTTCAGCCGTCCCTGGTAGGGACTGCGGATGCGTACTTCCCGGCCATTCAGGAGCACCCGGCCGGAACGGTGGCTGTCCGCGCCGAAAATGGCGCGGGCGATCTCGGACCTGCCGCTGCCGACCAGCCCGAACAGCCCGAGAATCTCACCCTTGCGGAGGGTGAAGGAAACGTCCTCGAAAACGTCCCCGCACAGGTTTTCCACCTCGAGGGCCGCCTCCCCGGTCCGCGTTTCCCTGGCCGGATACATGGTCGAGAGTTTGCGGCCGATCATCAGTTCCACCACCCGGTCCACATCGAAGTCGCGGGTCGCCCCGCCGCCGGTGGCTTCGCCGTCCCGCATGGTGGTGATGGAGTCGGAGATGGCGAATACCTCGTCCATGCGGTGGGAAATGTAGATGACGCTTACGCCCTGGCTTTTAAGGGCGCGCAGGGTGGAGAAAAGCTTTTCCGTTTCCTTGGGGGTGAGGACGGCGGTCGGTTCGTCGAGGATGAGGATTTTGGCCTGGCCGGACAGGGCTTTGGAGATTTCCACCACCTGCTTGTAGGCGACGCTGATGTCCCGGACCCTCTCCCTGATGTCGATATCGAAGCCAAGTCCGTGCATGATGCCGGCGGCGCCGGCAAACAGTTTTTTCCAGCTCACCAGGCCGTGCCGGCCGAGGCGGTCCATGAAGATATTCTCGGCGATGGTGAGATCGTCGGCGAGTTCGAATTCCTGATAGACGGTGCCGATGCCGAGGGATTTGCCGGCGCGGGGCGACCTGATGCTCACCGGCCGGCCGTCGACGCGGATTTCCCCCTCGTCCATGGCATAGGCGCCGGAGAGGATTTTCATGAGGGTGGATTTGCCGGCGCCGTTCTCGCCGACCAGGGCATGGATTTCCCCGGGGCGGAGGAAAAAATCCACGCCCTTGAGCGCCTTCACGCCGGCGAAGGATTTTTTGATGCCGCGCATCTCGACGCGGTATTCACCTGGCACGGCTGCATCCTCCCAAAATAGGGTCGAAGCGGGTTCGGTATATGACGGCAAGGCTGGTCGGGGTGGCGCCTGAATGCTGTTGTCGATGGGGAATTTGACACAAAGGATATAGGCACTAAGGAATTCGGCGCAGGAGTCCATATATATGTCAACTGGACTTTTGTAAAATCACCATTCAAACCGCCGAATGGCGATTTTGTAAAATCAAAAACCCCTGGAATTCAGGCAAAAATGATTTTTGCGAAGTGGCGATTGGCGGTTAAATCGCCACTTTGCAAAAGTTCAGTGTCAACATACGGCATATACGATGTTTAGTAAAGTACGCACAAAATTGTTACCTGCTGGGGGATGACGTAACCGCATGATTGGGAATGATTTGAAGGTATGGAAAAATGCTCGCCACCGCTTTATGCCTGAGGCTGCAACGCCACTTTTGCGAAGGTGGTTCCCGCAAAAGTGGCGTTACAGGACTAGGCACGTTTCTTTTTGGCGCTTTTCGTCGCCAATTCGGAATAGTAGGCCATATTGTTCCGGCCCCAGTCGAACATGGCGTCGACCACCGGCAGCAGGGTCATGCCGCGCTCGGTCATGCGGTATTCGACCCGGGGCGGGTTTTCGTCGTGGGTTATGCGATCGATGATGTTGTCCTGTTCCAGTTCCCGCAGTTGTTTGGTGAGGATGCGGTGGCTGATATTTTTAAATAAGCGCTGGAGCTGTCCGAAACGGTGCTGGCCTTCATGGCCCAAGTGCCACAGGATGACGATTTTCCACTTGCCGCTGATGATGGATAAGGTGAGCTCCTTTTCGCAGTTGAATTCGCCATTGAGTAGGCGCCGGCGCAAATATTCGCGCAACGTTGCCTTGTCGGTTTCCTGTTTCATACAAAGCTCCTCGCCCGATGGCGCTTGCGGTGGTGAATGACGGCGTGCATCCGGCCCTGAACTGACACGCTCTCCCGGTTGGGGCATTGTAACAGGGATCCGCCGCCGAAGCAAAGAACGCCCGGCATTCGCGTCGGGAATCCGGCTTGTCCTTACCCCCGCGCCAGCGCGGCGGCGGCGGCGCTAAGGGTTTGGGCAATGTGGGAGGCAGAGTGGGCGGCCGAGACGAACATGGCTTCGAATTGCGAAGGGGCGAGGTAGATGCCAAGTTCCAGCATGGCGGCGAAGAAGCGGGCGTAGGCGGCGGTGTCGGCCTGTTTGGCGCTTTCGTAGTCGGTCACCGGGGTGCTGGCGAAGAAGGCGCAGCAGAGGGAGCCGAGGTGGTTGACTTGGATTTGACGGTTGGTTTTTCTTGCCGCTTCCGTGAGGCCGTCCGCCAGGGTTTGGCTGGCGGCGGCGAGTTGCGGGTAGATGTTCGGGGTGCGCTCGAGTTTCCGAAGCTGGGCCAGGCCGGCGGCCATGGCGACCGGGTTTCCGGAGAGGGTTCCGGCTTGGTAAACGTTCCCCAGCGGGGCGACTTTCGCCATGATGTCGCGGCGTCCGCCGTAGGCGCCGACCGGGAGGCCGCCGCCAATGATTTTCCCGTAGGTGACCAGGTCGGCCTGGATTTTGAAATATTCCTGGGCGCCGCCGAGGGCGAGGCGGAAGCCGGTGATGACTTCGTCGAAGATGAGGAGGGCACCGTGCCGGTCGCAGAGCGTCCGTAGTCCCTGGAGGAAACCGGGGGCGGGCAGGACCACGCCCATGTTGGCGGCCACGGGTTCAACTATGATGGCGGCGACCTGGTTTTTGTTTTCGGAGAGGAGTTTTTCCACGCTGGCCAGGTCGTTGTAGTTTGCCGTGAGGGTGTCCTGGGCGACGCCGGGGGGGACGCCGGCGGAGTCGGGGGTGCCGGCGGTGAGGAGTCCGGAGCCGGCCTTGACCAGCATATTGTCGCCGTGACCGTGGTAACAGCCGGCGAATTTGATCAGTTTGTCGCGGCCGGTGAAACCGCGGGCGACGCGGAGGGCGCCCATGACCGCCTCGGTGCCGGAGTTGACCATGCGGATCATTTCGACCGGGGCGATGCGGGTGATGAGTTCGGCGATTTCCACTTCGTCGGGGCAGGGGGCGCCGTAGGAGAGGCCGTTACCGATGGCGTTACGCACCGCGTCGGCGATGTCCGGGTCGTTGTGTCCGAGGATCATCGGTCCCCAGGAGGAGACGTAGTCGATGAAGACGTTCCCGTCGACGTCGAGGACAATGGGGCCGTTGGCGGAGCGGATGAAACGGGGTTCAATGCCGACGGAGCGGTAGGCGCGGACCGGGCTGTTGACGCCGCCGGGGATGACTTTTTGGGCGCGGGCGAAGAGTTCGCGGGAAAGGTTCGTATTCAACCGAGTTCTCCTTTCTGAATGGCTTCGGCTATTTCCGGGGCGTAGTAGCTGATGAGAATGTCCGCTCCGGCGCGGTAGACCGAGACGGCGGTTTCGCGGACGGTTCGCTGTTCGTCGATGAAGCCGGCTTGGGCGGCGGCTTTGATCATGGCGTATTCGCCAGAAACCGAGTAGGCGGCGACAGGGACGTCCGACTGGCGGGCGATGTCCGAGACGACGTCGAGGTAACTGAGAGCGGGTTTGACGATGAGGATGTCGGCGCCTTCCTGGCGGTCCAGGGCGGCTTCGCGGCGGGCTTCGCGGCGGTTGTGCGGGTCCATCTGGTAGCCTTTGCGGTCGCCTTTCCCCGGGGCGGATCCGGCGGCTTCGCGGAAGGGTCCGTAGAAGGCGGAGGCGTATTTCACCGCGTAGCTCATGATGGGGGTGTTTTCAAAGTGATGCAAGTCAAGAATGCGGCGGATGGCTGCGACGCGGCCGTCCATCATGTCGGAAGGCGCGACCAGGTCGGCGCCGGCCTGGGCGTGGGAGAGGGCGGTTTTGGCGATCAGGGGCAGGGTCGCGTCATTGTCGACGCCGACGTTTTCGTATTCCTCTTCATGATCATCCACTCGCAGGACTTGCTTGTCCACCCGCAAAACTCCGCAGTGGCCGTGGCTGGTGTATTCGCACATACAGACGTCGGTGATGATGACGACATAGGGAAAGCGTTTCTTGATAATCTTGATGGCCGATTGGACGGCGCCGTTCGGGTCCCAGGCCGAGGAGCCTTCGGGATCTTTATGCGCCGGTATGCCGAAGAGAAGAAAGGTGAAGACGCCGTATTGGGTCGCCGCGTCGACGCCTTCCAGCACGGTGTCGGGGCTGTATTGGAATTGCCCGGGGAGGGACGGAATTTCCTGGCGGATGCCGGTTCCTTCCCGAATGAAAATGGGGTAGACGAGGCTTTCGGTACCGAAGCGGGTTTCCTTTACCAAGCGGCGTAGGCTCGAAGTGGCGCGTAGGCGGCGGGGCCGGTCGATGGGGTGCATTAGCGGTTCCATTTCTTGAGTAGAAGGTTGACAATGCCGTCGAGGCTGGCGGAGTCGGCGACTTCGCAGGTTATGCCGTGTTTCAGGGCGGCGGCGGCGGTAATTTCCCCGATGGCGACGGCGGGGAGTTTTTCGAAATTGAAATCCGGGGCGAATTCTTTTACCACATTGGCGAAAGCTTCTACGGAAGAAGCGCTGGAAAAAGTCACCGCGTCGTAGAGACGATCTTGAAGGCGATTCTGCACGAGATCGGTAAAACGCGGTGTTCTACGCGTTTCATAGGCGGCGACGTTTTCGAAGGGGATGCCTGCTTCTTCGAGGGCTTGGTCGAGGGTGCGGTCGCATTCTTTCGCTCGGAACAGTAGCACGCGGTCCTGTGGGGTAAGGTGTGGCATTAGTGCCGCGGTGAGCGCTTCACTATTGAATTCTTCCGGAACCAGATCGGCGACGATACCGTGCTTCTTCATGCTGTCTGCGGTACCGGGTCCGACGGCGGCGATGCGAAGGTGGGCGAGTCGGCGGAGGTCGAAGTTAAGGCAGTCCAGATGCTTGAAGAAGCGTTCCACGCCGCTGCGGCTGGTCAGGACCAGCCAGGAAGGGTCGGCGAGGCGGTCGCGGAAATCTTCCGGCAGCGGCAGGTCCTCGGTGGTGATGGCGGAGAGGTCGTCGACGGCGGCGCCGAGATCGCGGAGCTTTCCGGCGAGGCGGCTGTTAGTGGTGCGGGAACTCGCCACCAGGACGCGTTTTCCCCACAGGGGAAGGTGGGCGGTGAAGTCAAATCGTTCGGCGAGGAGGCAAACTTTCCCAACCACAGTGATGGCAGGTGAAACGAATTTTTCCCGTTCGGCTTGTTCCGGCAGGGTGCGAAGAGTGCCGACGATCCGGCGCTGCTCCGGCCGGGTGCCGTTTTCGATTAGAGCGGCCGGCGTTTCTGGGTCCATGCCGGCGGCGACGAGTCCGTCGCAAATTTCTTGTAGTGCGGCAAGCCCCATCAGAAATACCAAAGTCCCGCCGAGTTTGGCGAGCTCTGTAAAAGGCAGCTTCGGCGACTCGCCGTTCTTGCCGTGGCCGGTTAGAATGTGGAGTGAAGATGAATATTCGCGGTGGGTCACCGGGATGCCGGCGTAGGCAGGCGCGGCGATGGCGGAAGTGACGCCGGGGATGACCTTGAAGGGGATGTTGTTTTTCTGCAGCAGTTCCAGTTCTTCCGCGCCTCTCCCGAACAAATAGGGATCGCCCCCCTTCAGACGGACGACGCGCTTCCCTTCCAGCGCGTACTTCAATATGAGGGAATTGATTTCCGCTTGCGGTGTGGGGTGGTTGCCTTTTTCCTTGCCCACATCGATGATTTCGGCGGAAGGGTCGGCGTGGCGGAGCAGTTCTTCGGCCGCGAGGCGATCCTGGAGAATTACTTCGGCGGAGCGCAAGGCTTCGAATCCGGCGAGGGTGATA
>JAVBQR010000084.1:0-16729 GCA_031548865.1 Planctomycetota bacterium | reverse complement strand
AAAGTAAACTATCCCCGGCGTTTCTTTTCAGTCACTCTGTGAACCTCTGTGTCCTCTGTGCCTCTGTGGTGAATGTAGTTTTCACCCTTTCCCGCCGCAAACGGCATAACTTTAGCGCCATTCCATTCTCAAGCATCATTCCCGTGGGGTATACTGCAAATATCCTCGACCTTTAAAGAAAAACGAACGGCGGATTGTCCGCTTTTCTTCAAAGGCCGCTTATCGGCTCCCTCCGCCTCGACCCGACAGAAAGGCCACCTCATGACTCCCAGGGAAAACCTGCTCTCGCTCCTGCGCCGCACCGGTTACCGGACCGCCCCCGCCTACTTCGAACTTTGTCCCAGCCTCGCCGAAAAGTTCCGGCAAATCGCCAAGGAAAATCGAAAGCCGGACGCCACCGTGGAGGAATATTTCGGCGAAGAATTCTTCCCCTTCGCCGACGTCCCCCCGCCCGAGTTCGCCGCACGCGGCGAGATTGATTGGCGCCAATATTTCCCGGACGGCATCAAGCCGGACGCCTTTTTCGATCCCGATTACGGCATTGGCCACGAGCCCGGCTCCGAAGCGGCCATGCACATGACCTACATGCGCCACCCCATGAAACTGTTCGATTCGCTCGAACAAATGCAGGCCTATCCCTGGCCGGATTGGAGCGGCGCCGACGTCGGCGGCGCCAAACGGATCGTCGACGCCATCCACGCCCGGGGCAAGGCCGCCAAGGGCTTCATGCAAATGACCGTGTGGGAGACGGCCTGGTATCTCCGGAGCATGGAAAACCTGATGGCGGACATGATGGAAGACGACCCCATGGCGGTGTACCTGTTCGACATGGTCACGGAGCGTGCCTGTCAACGCGCCAGGTATTTCGCCGCGGCCGGCACCGACGTGCTTTTCCTCGGCGACGATGTCGGCATGCAGCGCACCATCATGATGTCGCCGGAACTCTACCGCGCCTGGATTCGCCCGCGCCTGCGGCAGGTGGTGGACGCCGCGAAGTCGGTTAAGCCGGACATGGTCATCGACTACCATACCTGCGGCTTCGTGACCCCGTTAATCGACGATCTCATCCTCGGCGGCATCGAGGTGCTGAATCCGGTCCAGCCGGAGTGCATGGACTTCAAGGAAATCCACGCCGCGTACGGCGGGCGCCTGTCCTTCCGCGGCACCATCGGCACGCAAACCACCATGCCTTTCGGCACGCCCCGGGAGGTAAAGGAAACGGTGTGGCGGAATTTGGATCTGGCCGGTCCCGAGGGCGGGCTATTCGCCATGCCCACCCACCTCCTGGAACCGGAAGTCCCGTGGGAAAACATCGAGGCGTACGTCTCGGCGTGCAAGGAATACGTCCGTGCCGGGGTTTGACCGGCGCTTGAATCCGGTTTTCGCCATTTAGTGAAGGAGAAAAAATGCAGAAGCACCTGTTTCTGGCCAGCGTGTTCGCTTTGTCCGCCCTGCTCCTGTCCGGCCTCGCCCCGGCCGGGGAAAAACTGGTCCTGGGATTCATCGTCAAGCAGCCGGAGGAGAACTGGTTCCAATCCGAATGGGTCGGCGCCGATCGCATCGCCGCCAAATATGGTTTTGAAGTGATGAAAATCGGCGGTCCGGACGGCGAGAAAATGTTGAACGCCATCGACACCGTCGCCGCCCGGGGCGGCAAGGGCTTCGTCATCTGCACCCCGGACGTCAAGCTCGGCCCCGCCATCATGGCCAAGGCGAAAAGCCACGGCATGAAGGTGATTACCGTTGACGACCGCCTGGTCGACGCCGCCGGCAATCCGTTGGCCGACGTGCCGTATGTGGGCCTCTCGGCCTATAAAATCGGCAATTTGGTCGGCCAGGCGATTTATGACGAAAGCAAACGGCGCGGCTGGAAGGCGGAGGAGTCCGGGGTGTGCGTGGTGTCATTCGACGAACTGGAAACGGCCCGCGAGCGCACTTCCGGCGCGGTCGATCGCCTGCTCGAATTGGGCTGGCCGAAGGACAAGATCTTCTACGCCCCGCAACGCACCACCGACATCCCCGGCGCCTTCGATGCCACCAGCGTCCTCCTGACCCAGCATCCGGAAATCAAGAACTGGGGCGCCTGCGGCCTGAACGACAACGCCGCCCTCGGGGCGGTCCGCGCCATGGAAGGACGGGGCCTGAAGGCCTCGAACATCATCGGCGTGGGCCTCGGCGGGGCGGAATGCAAGGTCGAGCTCGAAAAAACCCAGCCCACCGGCTTCTACGGTTCCATTTTCATTTCCGCCATAACCCACGGCACCCTCCCCACCGAAATGCTCTACGACTGGGTGGTGAACGGCAAGGAACCGCCGCTTGACACCCGCACGGCAGGCACGCTCATCACCCGGGAAAATTTCCGCGAAGTCTACAAGGACGCGGGCATGGATTGAGCAGCCGCATAATAGGGACGTGATGGAAAATGCCGCTGAAGTAAGTACTGGCCGAAAGCGCAAGGAATCTGGGGACTTGATATTTAATTGCCCAGCGGTTTGGGCAATTAAATTTCGTGTCCCCAGAATCCGCTACACAACCGGGGCAATCCTCATGGGAAGGATTGCCCCGGTTGTTGGGCGGCGGCGTGCAGCGACATATTTCCATAATCACACCTGCCTGATATACTCGGCTCTTCAATAAAAACGCACGACAGTAGCTCCGCTTTCCTTTAAAATTCGTTGCTTACTTTACCAGGTGTGCGTAACTCGGAATCAGGCTGAAGCAATGGAAAATTCCCGTAGGAGTTCAATAAAACCAATGGCTATCGACAAGACAAAACCGGCAGAAATAACCCTCCGCGACCGCCTGTCGCGCCTCACCTACGCCCAGGCGGAAAAAATACTCGGGAAGGACGGCAAGAAAATGCTCTCGGCCGGCAGCGCCCGTTACCAAACCGGAATCGACCTGGATGAAGCGGTGCGCTGGAACCAGGATCGCTTCACTATCGACCTGTACGACGCGACGGTAACCCTGGCCTTGTCGCCCGAGCACCTGAACCGAATCCTCTGCCATTGTTCCGATTGCCGCGACGACAACCATCCCTGCGAACACGTCGCCGCCGCCCTGTCCATCATCCTCGAGGAAAAGACCGCCCTCGGCCTCGCCAAACCGCCGCCGGAACGGGAACCGGTCGAGAACCTTTCCGACGCGGAATTGGTGAAGCGGGCCCTGGCCGAACGCGCCGAACGGGCCAAGAACGAGAAGATGCGGGTGAAGCCGGCCGACCCCGACCAGGTCTGGGGCGACTACGCCGTCAGCAATCCCGCCAGCGGCAAAACCTACCGGGTGGCGCTTCGGGGTTGGGAGCGGGGCGAGTCCTTCTGCGACTGCCCGGACTTCCGCAAAAACACCCTCGGCACCTGCAAGCACATCATGCGGGTCATTGCCACGGTCAAACGGAAACCCGGCGCCGCCGACGCCAAGCCCTGGCGGCCGGCGGAAATCGAAGTGTATGTGAACTACTCCGCCGCCGTCCCGGAGCTGCGGTTCAACCTCCCCGACCGGCTGGACCCCAAGGCGGGAAAATTGCTACAACCGTTCCGGGACAAGGCGATCGCCGATGTGCCGGGCCTGGTCAGGACGCTCCGGAAACTGGTCGACGCCGGAATCGACGCCGTCGTCTACCCCGACGCCCTGGAACAAATCCAGCGCCGCCTGTTCCACCTCCACATGGCGGACTTGACCGCGGACATCCGGAAAAACCCGGAAAAACATCCGCTCCGCCAAACGCTCCTCAAGACCGAGCTCCTCCCCTATCAGCTCGACGGCATCGCCTTCGCCGCCGGCGCCGGGCGCGCCATCCTCGCCGACGACATGGGCCTGGGGAAAACCATCCAGGGCGTCGGGGTGGCGGAACTCCTGGCCCGCGAAGCCGGCATCCGCAAAGTCCTCGTCGTCTGCCCGGCCAGCGTAAAGGCGCAATGGCTGCAGGAAATCGAACGCTTCTCCGACCGCCCGGCGCAATTGGTGCAGGGTTCGGCGAAAGACCGCGCCGCCCTCTACGCCGGCGAGGCATTTTTCACCATCTGCAACTACGAGCAGACGCTTCGGGATCTAAAATATATCGAAGCCGCGAAATGGGATTTGATTATTCTCGACGAGGCGCAGCGCATCAAGAACTGGGAAGCGCAGACCACCCGGGTGATTAAAAGCCTGAAAAGCCCCTACGCCCTGGCCCTCACCGGCACGCCCATGGAGAACCGGCTGGAAGAACTCTACACCGTCGCCACTTTCGTGGACGACACCCGCCTCGGTCCCGCCTTCCGCTTCCTCAACACCCACCTCACCACCGACGCCAAAGGGCACGTCCTCGGTTACAAAAAAATTGGCGAACTTCGCGACCGGCTCAAACCGATTCTCCTCCGCCGCACCAGGGGCATGGTGATGAAGGAGCTTCCCGAGCGGCATACCGAAGTGATCCGCGTCGAACCTGCGGAGGAACAGCTGGCCCTGCACCGCATCAATATCCAAATCGTCATGCAGGTGATCGGGAAAAGCTTCATCAGCGAAATGGATCTTCTCCGCCTGCGGCGGGCCCTGCTCATGTGCCGGCTTGCCGCCAACGGCACCTACCTTGTCGACAAGCAGGAACCGAACTTCTCCAGCAAAATGGAAGCGCTGGAGGAATTGCTGGAACGCCTGCTCGCCGAGGACGGCCGAAAAATTATCCTCTTCTCCGAATGGACCACCATGCTGGACCTCATCGAGCCGATCCTCGCCAGGCTTCTCAAGGAAGGGGATCGCGAGTATGTCCGGCTGGACGGGTCGGTGCCGCAGATCAAGCGGCAGGGGTTGGTGAACCGGTTTCAAAAACATCCCGGCTGTGTCGTCTTCCTCGCCACCAATGCCGGCTCCACCGGCCTGAATCTCCAGGCCGCCAACACGGTGGTGAACGTCGATTTGCCCTGGAATCCGGCGGTTCTCGAACAACGCGTCGGCCGCGCCCACCGCATGGGCCAAAAACGGCCGGTGCAGGTTTACCTGCTGGTCACGGAAAACACCCTGGAAGAGCGTCTCCTGGCTTTGCTTGGCGCCAAGCGGGATCTCGCCCTGGCGGCCCTGGACCCCGAGAGCGAAGTTGACGAGGTGGCCATGCGGACCGGCATGGACGAGTTGAAAGCGCGGCTGGAATTGCTGCTCGGTAAAAAGCCGGACGCGCCGCTCGATATGTCGATGGAAGCGGAAAAGCGGGAGGCAGTGGCGAATCAGGAACGGCGCGAACGCGTCCGCGAAGCCGGCGGCCGCCTCCTATCTGCCGCCTTCGACTTCCTCGGCGAATTGCTGCCGCCAACCGACCCGGCCGCGACCGCGGCGGGAGGCGGGGCGGATTCGCCGCCCGCCAACGCCGGCGGCACCGCCCTCGGGGAGCAACTCCGCTCCGCCCTGGCCGATTGTCTCGATCAGGATGAGAACGGCAAGGTGCGGCTGAGCGTCACCCTCCCGGATTCGGCGGTCCTGGACAAGTTTTCCGCCGCCCTGGCGGGGCTGTTTTCGGGGCGGAATAGGTGAAAATCGCCATGTCGTGGTTTTAACGTAATCGCATTCTGTCCATGTGGTTGATTTACCTATAGAAAATTTCCATTGTCGATGACCGGGCGGCGTCGCGGAACAGCTATCGCAAGCATAATGAAAGGAGATTGTTGCAGAGTGAACAAAAAGTGTTAGAGCTATTTGCCAAAAGCACGAGGCAGATAGGCTGGGGGCCCTGCTGGCAGTACGGCGAAAGCCATGGCATCGGATTATGCAAGCGGAGACTCCGGATAATAATCGCGATACATGGAACCCTGTCGCGCTCGGCACTTTTGAAAAGAGACCCACATGTTCCTCTCCAACGATATGGAAATGCGCGTCGGTCCTCCACCCTCAGACAAGCCCTTGCGTCTAGGGGTACAAAGCTTCCTGGGGGGACTGTTCCTGGTCATGCTCGTCGCCACCGGCTTCTCCCTCACGCTGGTTGGTTACCGCATCGTATCCAGGGGAGTCGAGCGGTCGGCCCTGCACCGCTCCAACGCCATCACCCGAGCCATCGCCCGGGAGCTGGAACTCAGCGTCCACGCTCCGATTGAATCGTTTATCAGCCAGGCGGCGCGCGGCCCCCTGGGGCAGGCCGACACCCTGGAAAAGCGCCTCGAACGCCTGCCCTTGCTGCTTCAGGTATTCCGGTCAAACTATTTTGCCAAGGGCGTGATCCTCGGCTTCGAGAACGGCGATTTTTTCCTCGCCCTCTTCATCGAATCGGAAACGGAAAGAATGCGTTACGGCGCGCCGCCGGAAAGCGTCATGGTGGTGATTGATTGCCGCGGGCCCATCCGGCTTTCCCGGGCCAGGGAGTTATTTTTCGACATAAACCTGAACCTGAAGGCGGAAAGACCGTGCGCCATTTTCGACGACATCGATCCGCGCACCCGGGATTGGTACAAGATGGCCATGGAGAGTGGCGGCCATTTGGAAACGGGACCATACTTTTTCCGCTACATCCAGCGGCAGGGTATCATCATCTCCGAAAAAAGCCCCTCCGGCAAATCGGTGGTGGGTATGCTCCTGGATTTGCAGCGGGTGTCGGATATTTTGAAAAGCGAGCGCCCCACCAACGGCTCCCAGGTGGCGTTGTTTTTCGAGAACGGGAGTCCGGTCGCCGAATCGCGCAACCCCGCCACGGAAGTCACGCGAACGGAGAAAGCCTGGGACACGAACGGTTTCCCGCCGGTCATCCAGAAGGCGATGGCGATGTATGTGGATGGGAAGCGCGGGGCCAATCTGGGCGTGTATGTCGACGGAATCGAATGGCTGGTGTCACTGGAGGAACTGGAGCAGTTCTCCTTCATGAAGTACGTATTGGCAGTCGCTATTCCCCGCGACGAATTGTTCGCCGAGGCGAAACATTATCTCAGCGACAACCTGATCGGACTTCTCGGACTCCTGTTGCTGACGGCGACCGCTATGTGGTTCGTCGCCCGGAATATCGGCCGTCCGCTGCAATCCCTCGCCGCGCAGGCGAACCGGCCCACGCCGACTTCCGAAAATGAAATCCGCCCCTCCGTGAAAACCGGGGTGGCGGAAATCCGGGCTCTGGCGAGCGGCATGGACAGCCTGCACGGCGAACACCGGAAATTCCTCCGGCTGCTCAGCAGTATCGGCGCCGAAATGGATATTTCCCTCCTTCTGGACCAGGTGATCCGGGAAATCGTGGGCATGGTCGACGTATATGGCGGCGTCCTGGTGTTGTGCGACGGGAAGAAAGAGGTGCCGACGGATGTGCGGGTGTTTTGGCACGACGCCGAACAAGTGGAAAAGGCGAGCATCCCCGCCCGCAACAAGCTCCCCAGGCTGACCCTCTACAAAGCGCTGGAATTGGGGATGACCCTGCAGTCGACCGTGACCCGGGACGATCCGCGCGCCATTCTCGAGCCGCTGAAGCATATTTTCGCCGACGCCTCGGTTATTCACGCCGACATCATCTGCGTGCCTCTAAGCGACCGGGGCGGCAGCCGCCTGGGCGCCTTCACCCTGATCAAGCGCGTCACCGAAGGACAGGAGAATAGCGTCTCCTTCCCGCCGGAACTGAAGGAATTCTGCGAAACGCTCGCCGGAGCCATCGGCATCGTCCTCGAGACCAGAACCCTCATCAATGGCCAGCACGACCTGCGCGACGCCCTCATCCATATCCTCGCCGGGGCAATCGACGCGAAGTCGCCTTATACCGGCGGCCACTGCGCGCGGGTGCCGTACATATTCCACCAGCTTCTCCAGGCCGCCCACGAAACGAAGGACGGCGCCCTGAAGGGCTTCTGCCTCGACAAGAACGGCTGGGAGTCGGCGCGGCTGGCGGCGTGGCTGCATGACTGCGGCAAGGTGACCACCCCGGAATACGTCGTGGACAAGGCCACGAAGCTGGAGACCCTGTACAACCGCATCCACGAGATTCGGACGCGTTTCGAAGTGCTTAAGCGCGACGCGGAAATATCCTGCCTCCGGGCGATAATCGCCGGCGCGGATGAAAAGCTGGAGCGGCGGAAAATGGAGGAGTCGCTCCACAGCCTCGACGACGAATTCGCCTTCGTCGCCGCCTGTAACATCGGCGGGGAAAACCTCGACGAGGACGATGCCTCCAGACTCGCCGCCATCGGCCGGCGCACTTGGACGCGTACCCTGGACAAACGCCTCGGGGTTTCCCGGGAGGAACTGGCGCGCATGAACCAGGCCCTGGTCGAGCCGGTGCCGGCCCGCGACAGACTCCTGGCGGATCTGCCCGAGCATATCATCCCCCGCGGCAATAAGGACCGCCTCCCCGCCGACAACAAGTGGGGCTTCAAATTGCAGACGCCAGAGGCTCTGTACAACCGGGGTGAATTATACAATCTGCTCATCACCCGGGGAACCCTGACGAAGGAGGAGCGCTACAAGATTAACGATCACATCACCCAAACCATCATCATGCTGGAGAAACTGCCCTTGCCCAAGGAACTCGCCCAAGTACCGGAAATCGCCGGCGTGCATCACGAGAGGATGGACGGCAAGGGCTATCCGCGCGGCTTGACGCGGGACGAGATGAGTTTGCCCGGGCGCATGCTGGCCATCGCCGACATTTTCGAGGCCTTGACCGCGTCGGATCGGCCCTACAAAGCCAGCAAAAAGTTATCCGAAGCCTTGCAGATCATGGAGGAAATGAAGGATAACGGGCACATCGACCCGGATTTGTATGAGCTCTTCATCAATGCCGGGATTCCGCAGCGTTATGCAAAGGAGTTTCTCGCCAGCGAGCAGAATGACATGGACGCCTGCCAGCTTTATGCCGGCAGCGCGGTGGGATGCTGAGTTTTCCGGATCGGGACGGGGGCCGGTGTGGCGGTCCACACTTCAATGGACTGGACCCAGCGCCAGCCCGTACACCTCCAACGTCTCCCCGACGATGGCGTCCCAGTTGTACCGTTCCAGGACATAGTCCCGGGCTTCCCGGGCCATCTCCGACCGCTTCGGGTCGGCGATGAGTTCCGTCAGTCCCCGATGCAGATCGTCGGGATCCAAGGCCCGGAAATGGCGGCACAAGTCGATGCCATTTTCCTCCCCCGCCGCCTGCCAGATTTCCGCGCACTCGGTTATGCCACTGGCGAGAACCGGACAGCCGTAACTCATCGCCTCCAGCATGGCGATGGGCATGCCTTCCAGTTCCGAGGGGAGGACAAAGGCAAAGGCGTTGCTGAAGGCTTCATCCTTTTCCTCGCCGTACAGCGCGCCGGGGAACAATATCCGCCGGTCGTCCCCGGCGAGTTCCCGCAAGCGCTTCGCATAATCGTCACCCAAACCCTGCATTCCCGCCACCACCAGCTTCAGGGGCGTGTCCAGGCGGCGAAAGGCCGGAATCAGGTAATGCAGGCCTTTTTCCGGGGTCAACCTGCCCAGGGACAGGAAATAGCCGTCCTTCTCCAGGCCGAATTTGTCCCGGAGGATCGCGAGTTCCCGCCGGACCGGGACATTGACGCCGTTGGGAATATACCACGTTTTCCGCTTAAACACCTCCTGGTAATATTGCCGCAATTTCCTCGACACCACGATGGTTTCGTTGGGGAAGCGTCCGGCCGCCCAAGCTCCGGTGCGCAGCGCCGCCCGGGCGATCCCGCCCCATTTGGCGCGTTGGAAATCCAGCCCGTGGATGGTGGCGACGACCTTCCGTCCCAGGAGGCGCGGGACAAAAGTGCATAGGGACGGCCCGACGGCGTGGAAGTGGACGATATCGTAGCCGTGGCAGAGGGACGGAAGGCAGAGCGCCGTGTGCGAGATGGTTTCCAGGTGCTTGGTGGGGATCACCGGGCGGCCGAGGAGGCGGACGCCCCGGTAGGAGGCGTCCTTTTCGCGTACGTAGGGACTCCGGCCGAACACGGTCACCGAGTGGCCGTAAGCCGCCATGCGGACCGCGAGTTCCTCGACGTGCCGCTCGATTCCACCGGCTATCTGTGGTCCAATTCCCCGCAATCCCACCATGGCGATTTTCATATCCCGCCCTCCCTACCTCGCCTTGTTCAACTTCAATTCAACTTCAATTAAAAACAACTATTTGTATATTTCATTAATCTGAAATATCAATATAAATGTATGATTATGCCGGTTTAACTTGGTAACCGCAAAGGTCAAGGACGGGCGGAAGGCAAATCCCGAAGGTGATCGCCACCATTAATACGGAGCGAAGATGAGCGCCAGCGACAGAGCGTCCTCCGGAATCCTGCTCACCGGCGGCAGCGGCTTATTGGGGAGCGCCTTACGCGCGCTCGTGCCGGAAATGCTCTGTCCCGCCTCGTACGCCTTCGACATCACCGATTATGCCGGCATGTTGTCATACTTGGAAGGGCTTGCGGAAAAGCCCAAGCTTTTCGTACACGCCGCCGCTTTCACCAACACTCACGCGGCGCCGCAGCGGCTCGTGGAAACGTTGGAAAAAAATATCGCCGGCACCTGCAATATCGTGAAGTTGTGCGAGAAATTCGCCTGCAAATTGGTCTACATCAGCACCGACTACGTCTTCAGGGGGGATCGGGGCAATTATTCCGAAGAGGATGAACTCCACCCCACCAACAGCTATGCCTGGTCGAAACTCGGCGGCGAGTGCGCGGTACGCATGTACCCGAATTCGCTCATCGTGCGCAGCAGCTTCGGACCGGAGCCGTTCCCCTTCGCCAAGGCTTTCACCGATCTGTGGACATCGAAACTGGGCGTAAGCGAATTGGCGCGGCGGCTCGTTCCCATCCTCCACTCGCGCCTTACCGGCGTCATCCACATCGGCAGCCCGCGCCGGACGGTCATGGAGTATGCCGTCTCGGTCTCGCCGGGGAAAAGCATCGGCGCCATGTCGATCCGGGACACGGAATTGCGTTTCCCGAAAGACACTTCCCTGGATTGCTCGAAATACCGTGAGTTATTCGACGAATGAAGTCCCACCCCCCTTTATGGTACGAAGCATGAAAAGAATCCTGGTTACCGGCGGCGCCGGTTTCATCGGTTCGGCGCTGTGCCGGCATATCATTCGGCATACGGGCGATTCGCTCTGTATCGTCGACAAGCTTACCTACGCCGGCAACCTCGAATCCCTGGAGGAAATAGCGGGCGACCCGCGTTACCGCTTCGAACAGGCGGACATTTGCGACCGGGAGGCGATGGCACGCGTTTTCACCTGCTTCAGACCGGAAATCGTCATGCACCTGGCAGCCGAATCGCATGTGGACCGTTCCATCGACAGCCCGGGAATTTTCCTGAAAACGAACATCGACGGCACCTATGCGCTGTTGGAAACGGCGCGGCGATTTTGTTCCGGCCTGGGTGAAACGGAAAAGTCGGCCTTCCGGTTGCACCATGTTTCCAGCGACGAAGTGTACGGCGACCTCAAGCGCGCCGGCGAGTATTGTCGCGAAAGCACCCCTTACGCGCCGTCCTCCCCCTATTCCGCCAGCAAGGCGGCGGCGGATCACCTGGTCCGGGCCTGGTGGCGGACCTTCGCCCTGCCGACCATCGTGACCAATTGCTCAAATAATTACGGGCCGTACCATTTTCCGGAAAAGCTCATCCCCCGGGTCATCCTAAACGCCGTGGCAGGGAGGCCCCTGCCGGTATACGGCGACGGACGGCAGGTGCGGGACTGGCTGTACGTGGAGGATCACGCCCGGGCCCTGTACCTGGTCGCCACCAAGGGGAAGGTGGGGGAAACGTACTGCATCGGCGGCCACAACGAAAAGGAGAATATCGCGGTGGTGCTGAGCATCTGCGGCATCCTGGACGAGCTCCGCCCCAAGGAAAACGGCGGCAGTTATGCCGAGCAAATCGCCTTCGTCGCCGACCGTCCCGGGCACGATTTCCGCTACGCCGTCGACGCCGGGAAAATCCGCCGGGAACTGGGCTGGCATCCGGAGGAGACTTTCGAAAGCGGCATCCGGAAGACCATTGTCTGGTACCTGGAGAATCAGGGCCGGTGGTGCAGGCGGATCCGGGAGAGAGGCGTATGAAAGTAACGCAGAGCGAACTCCCCGGGGTGGTGATTTTGGAGCCCCGCATTTTCGGCGACGCCAGGGGCTACTTTTTCGAGCCCTGGAACCGGGAACGCATGCGGGAAATCGGCCTGGACGCGGATTATGTCCAGGACAACGAATCGTTGTCATACCGGGGGGTACTGCGCGGACTCCACTACCAACTGCCGCCCTATTCCCAGGCAAAGCTGATTCGCGTCGTGCGGGGCAGGGTTCTCGACCTGGTGCTGGACATTCGCCGCGGTTCCCCCACTTTCGGGCGGCATATGGTGTTGGAACTGTCGGGCGAGGATAAAAAACAGCTGTTCATCCCGCGCGGTTTCGCGCACGGCTTCGTTTCCCTTGAGGACGGAACCATCTTCGCCTACAAATGCGACCGGCCCTATATGGCTTCGCATGAACGGGGAATAAATCCCCGGGATCCGGAACTGGGGATAAACTGGGGAAGCCTCGAGGTCGAGAATTGCCTGGTCTCGGCAAAGGACGCGCTCAACCCCGGGCTGGCCCAAGCGGAATTATATGATTGCGGCGCGAAATTGTGACAATCCTTCAGATCATGCAGAGCCTACATTCCTCTCCAAACTCCACAAATCTAGGCGGTTCCCGCAAGTAATGTTGCGGGACAATTTTTCGGCTAGGCGCGGAGCTGCTTTTCAAGCGCATGGAACGGGAATACGCAAAGGCGCGGACGGCGTCCCGGTACAAAGACAAATGAAGCACTCCCACTTGGCGATTGAACCGCCAATCACCGGGTGATATAGCGGGGCAACTTTGAAATTCGGAGACAGGTGGGTATGCCGCTGAAATAAGGAGAACCCATTGAAAACGTGAGAATAACGGGGACATGATGTTTAATTGGCCGGCGTTTTGGCCAATTATATTTCGTGTCCCCTTTATTCGGAAAGTACAAATACTGACGGTTTTTCATTGCGCTTTTATATACTTTGATTATTCTAAGGGGTTAACCTTGATTGATTCCAAGAAACCTACGCAGGTATGTAGCTCATATACGACCTCAAAAATAATTTGAGGACGTAGTGTTTAGCGCAACCAGAGGATGTTTATGTTAGCGGCCAGATTGAAAAATATATTTTTTTCCTTGTTGATGACCCAAATCGCCAGCGTGCTAAGCGCATTTGTATTGTGGTGCTATTTGGTGCGTCTCGACAAGACGGTAGCGGAAAGGAATGCGGAAACCAGCATTTTTTTCCTGGAAGGTGCTTTTTTCCTCGCCGTGATCAGCTTTCTCATCCTATTTTTCCGGAAAATGACCCGGTTCAGCGGCGGCAGCGATTCGGTGACGGTCGGCATCATCATCGACGCCGAACTGGTGTTGGCGGCGGTAGGCAGCATATGCCTAATCATGGCGTTTCTATACGGCGCCGAACAAACCCCTTGGGCTATCGTCGGCTTTTCCATGACTGCCATGGCGTTTGTCTTCATCCTGCACTTCCTGGTCAGCAGTTTTCTCCACAAAATCTACAATCTGCCGCGCAACCGGCTGAAAGTCCTGGTGGTGGGCATGAACCACCGGACCAAGGCCTTCTGCCAAATCATAAAAGGCACCTCGCATTTGGGGGCCGAGGTCCACGGCTACCTGGACGCCAAGCAGGTGGCGGAGGCTCCCGTGCGGTATCTGGGGAAGATTGACGATCTGGGCCTCATCCTGCGCAGCGAAGTCATCGACATGACAGCCATCTTCCTGCCCATCCGCTCCTATTACGACACCATCGACGAGATTATCGAAACCTGCGGCTTTTACGGCGTCACCTCCTACCTCATCGGCAACGTCTTCGACGCCGACCTCGCCAAGCGCGTTCCCACCAGCATCAACGACATGGGCAACATGGCCTACTCCACCATCACCGTGGACTATGCCGGCCTGGCCTTTAAGCGCATCTTCGACTTCCTTGCGGCGCTGGCGGCGCTGGTGGTGATTTCGCCGCTGTTGGCGGCAATCGCCATCTACATCAAGTTCGTTTCGCCGGGTCCGATCATTTTCCGGCAGGAGCGCATCGGCCTCAACAAGCGCTCCTTCCAGATGATGAAATTCCGCACCATGATCCCGGATGCGGAAAAAATGCAGGAGGAACTGGCCGCCCTGAACGAAATGGACGGCGCGGTCTTCAAGATCACCAACGACCCCCGCCTCATTCGCGGCGGCTCGTTCCTGCGCCGCCACAGCCTGGACGAATTGCCGCAATTGTGGAATGTGCTGCGGGGCGAAATGAGCCTGGTCGGCCCCCGCCCGCTGTCCCGCCGGGACTACGATTTATTGAAAGAGGACTGGCAGCGGAAGCGCTTTTCCATGCGGCCGGGGCTTACCTGCATCTGGCAGGTAAGCCCCAGCCGGAACAGCCTCCCGTTCATGGAATGGATGCAGATGGACCTGGATTATATCGACAGGTGGAGCCTGGGCCTCGACTGCAAACTGGTCCTGCAGACGGTGAAGACCGTGCTGGTCGGCAGCGGGAAATAGGCACGCTTGTCCCGGCGCCATTCAATCAAAGCAATCCCTAAAACACATCCCCGTCTTCCAGCGGAATAACCGCGTCGGGCCGCATCACCCGCCTGCCGCTGACCGAAACCGGCTCCGGCTGGGGCGCAGGCAAACTCATGCGCCGGCTCTCCTGGATTTTCACCCGCCGGGAAGGGGGCGGAACACTGGGGGGAATGCCGCGCTCAAATTCGGCCGCGCCGTTTCCCTCCCGCCGCGCGCCGACCCCCTGGACGATATCCATCAAATCTCCGACAATGCCGTTCAAGGCCTGGGCCTGGGCGGAAAGTTGTTCCGACGCCGAGGCGGATTCTTCGGCGTTGGCGGCGTTTTGCTGGGTCACCTTGTCCATCTGGGCCACGGCGGTGTTGACCTGGTCGACGCCCTGGGCCTGTTCATTGGTGGCGGAGGCGATTTGGGTGATGAGGCGGCTGACGTTGGTGGAGCCTTCCTCGATTTCCTTGAAGCTGGTAGTGAGGCGGGAGGCGATGTCGGAACCGTTTTTCACCCGGACGACGGTACCCTCGATAAGTTCGGTGGTGTCGCGGGCGGCTTGGGCGGAACGTCCGGCGAGGTTGCGGACTTCGTCGGCGACGACGGCGAAGCCTTTACCAGCTTCGCCGGCCCGGGCCGCCTCCACGGCGGCGTTCAGGGCGAGGAGGTTGGTTTGGAAGGCGATGTCTTCGATGGTTTTGATGATGCGGTGGATTTTTTCCGCCGAGTCGTTGATTTCGGCCATGGCGGTGGACATGTTGCCGACGGCGACGGAACCTTCCGAAATCAGGTCGTTGTTTTGCTTGTTGGATTCGTTGGTTTTGTTGGCGTTGTCCGCGTTTTGCCGGGTCATCGAGGCCATTTCCTCCAGGGCGGAGGAGGTTTCCTCCAGGCTGGCGGCCTGTTCCGTCGAGCCTTCGGCCAAGCTTTGCGAGGCGACGCTGATTTGCCCGGCGGCGGCATTGACCTGGGAGGAACTGTCGCCGAGGCTGGAGATGACCCGGTTCAGGACCCGGATGAGCGCGCGGATGACGAAGATGGCGATGACGATGCCGAGGGCAATGCCCACCACGCCGACCACGGTCATGATCAGGATGGACCGCCTCGACTCGTCCTGCGTTTCCTTCTGCAGAGTCGCCTCGGTCTGGGAGGCGGCCTGGATCAATTCGTCCGAGTATTTGTCGAAGACGCTCTGCGCGGCCACGCCCTTGGTGTTGTAATAGGCGATGCCCCGGGCGTTCGAGTCGGACAGGGCCAGGGGGACGATGCGTTCGTAGCCGGGCCAGGCCTCATCCTTCAGGCGTTTCAAGATGCCAACGGCAGTTTCGCGGGCCGGGTCGGCGAGGCGGCTGGCCAGCTCGCCAAAGTGGGATTCGATGGAGGTTCGCAACTTTTTCTTTTCATCGATGAGCTTGGCCAGGATGTTTTGATCCGGTTCGGAAATCATGTCGACGGTAAAGAGGCGGAACTTCAGCAGGTCGGCCTGGGCTTTGGAGAGATGTTCGAAAAGCATGGCGGTGGCTAAACCACCCGACCCCGACTGGATATCTTCCGCCAATTTCTCTATGCCGTTGTCAATTTCCGTCCACATGGGAATCATCTGTTTGTTGATTTCCAGGGCTTTGTTGTTGGTATTCTGCATGGACAGGTCAACCGCGACGTTGGATTCCCTGACGAAGTCGTTCCAGCCCGCGAGCAGGCGGGTGCGGCGGCTTTCCCACTCGGACTTCTCCAACCACGGCGCGTGATAGTTGTAGTATTGCTGGATGAGCTCGGGCATTTGCTTTTCGGTGGGCACGAGGTTGTTGTCGTGTAAGGAGCGCATTTCCTGGTCGGTGTCGGCGATGAGGATGTTCTGGGTGGCGATGATGCGGCGCAGCAGCACCTTGTCGGCGTTGTTCAGGGTGTTGGTCATGCTGGAGGCGACATTGCTCTGGTTCATGTTGTCGACCATGCCGCGCATGCTTAGGATGCTCAACACCAAGATGGCGACCGCGACCGCGCTTAGGAGGGCAATAACCAGGTAAATTTTGTTGGAAAGTTTCATTTCCATCCCCCTTCAAAAAAGGTGTAAGTGAAAATTACCCAAAGCGAGATTTGCGGGGACCGCTCCGCAATTCTAGCATGAATAACCGGTTGCGATGTCCATGTCCTAATGCCACGTGTGCCCCGTACGCACGGCGGAAAAGCATAGATCTAAATTCATGCTCCTTTTGCGGAACCGGTTCCGCAA
>JAVBQR010000073.1:0-7935 GCA_031548865.1 Planctomycetota bacterium | reverse complement strand
GCGAGAGCGAAGCCCTGACGAAGTATCCGGGCAAAAGAGCATTTTTAGAGCTGCCCCAAAGATAATTTTACTTCCATTATCCATTATTCTAAACCCCGGAGGCCAACCCATGCCCCCCTTCGTCTTCACCATGCAAAACGTCTCCAAAACCTACGGCGGAAAACCCGTCCTCGAAGACATCTCCCTCTCCTTCTACCTCGGCGCCAAAATCGGCATCGTCGGCGAAAACGGCGCCGGAAAATCCACCCTCCTGCGCATCATGGCCGGCGAGGACAAAGACATCACCGGCGACGCGCAATTAATCAAAGGCATGAAAGTGGTCATGGTCCCCCAGGAACCGCGCCTCGACCCCACGAAAAACGTCCGGGGCAACCTGGAGGAATCAGTAAAACCAATTAAAGACCTCCTCGCCCGTTACGAGGAAGTCTCCGCCAAGATGGGCGGGGATCTCTCCCCCGACGACATGGACAAAGCCATGGAGGAAATGACCCGCCTGCAGGAAGAGATCGACGCCAAGGACGCCTGGGAAATCGACCGCGCCCTCGACATCGCCTCCGACGCCCTGGTCCTCCCCCCGGACGACGCCGACGTAGCCACCCTCTCCGGCGGCGAACGCCGCCGCGTCGCCCTCGCCAAGGCGCTCCTGGAAAAACCGGATCTGCTGCTCCTCGACGAACCCACCAACCACCTCGACGCCGAAACCATCGCCTGGCTGGAAGACCAGCTGCGCGAATACCACGGCACCGTCATCATCGTCACCCACGACCGCTACTTCCTCGACCACATCACCAAATGGATCCTCGAACTGGAAAACGGCCGCGGAATCCCCTACGAAGGCAATTACTCGTCCTGGCTGGAACAAAAGGCCGAACGCCTGCGCCGCCTCGAGAAAAAGGAAACCGACCGCCAACGCCTCCTCAAACGCGAACGCGAATGGATTGGCGCCAGCCCGGCCGGACGCCTCAAGAAAAACCTGGCCCGCATCGAACGCTACGACGCCCTGATGAAGGAAACGTTCGAAGCCGGCTCCGGGGACGTCCTCATCCAAATCCCGCCCGGGCCCCGGCTCGGCGAAAAAGTCCTCGAATTCAAGGACGTCTCGAAAGGCTACAACGGCGCTGAACTGATTGCCCACTGCGGTTTCGATCTCCCCAAAGGCGCCATCGTCGGCATCGTCGGCCCCAACGGAGCCGGGAAAACCACCATGTTCCGGATGATCGTCGGGGAAGAAAAACCCGACGCCGGACAAGTAATTTTAGGGCCGACCGTCGTCCTCTCGTACGTGGACCAAAACCGCGACGCCCTCAACGACACCAACACCATATTCGAGGAAATCTCCGGCGGGCAGGACGAAATCGAACTCGGCGGCAAGCGCATGAACGCCCGGGCCTATGTCTCACGGTTCAATTTCCGCGGCCAGCAGCAACAGAAAAAAGTGGGACAACTCTCCGGCGGCGAACGCAACCGCGTGCACCTGGCGAAGCTGCTCCGGACCGGCGGCAATCTGCTGCTTCTCGACGAACCCACCAACGACCTGGACGTGAACACCATGCGCGTCCTCGAAGAGGCGCTGGCCGCCTTCCCCGCCTGCGCCATGGTCATCTCCCACGACCGATTCTTCCTGGACCGAATCTGCACCCACCTGCTGATTTTCGAGGGGGACGGGGAAATCAAGTGGTTCAACGGAAACTTCCAGGCCTACGAGGAACAGGTGCTGCGCGCCGGCGGAGGGGACAGGCTCGAACACCGGCGCAACAAATACAAACGGCTGACCCTGCGATAAAGGACCCCGGCATGACCCACGACCACGGCGACATGGAGGAAATCGAAGCGGATATCCTCCGGAATCTGCTCGACACCCTTTTGGGAAGCGAAAGCGCCCGTTACGTCGGCGACAGCGTGGTGAACATGCCCGAAAGCCGGCGCGCCAACGTGGTGCGCATCTGCAATATCGCCCTGAAACGCCTGGGCGGCAAAGTGCACGAACCCGGCGCCATCCCACCGGCGGTGGTCAATTGCCTCCTGAATGAAGGCTCCTTCTGCCGGGACGCCGTCGGTTCCGAATACTGGGGCGGCATCCTCGCCTGCGCCCGCAGCCAAAACAGCCGCGACGACCGCGCCGCCCGGCGGCTGAAACTTTTGGCACGGCTCGGGGAATACGCGCTCCGCAGCCATTACCATTTTTACAGCGCCCTGCGCCTGCTACTCATCAACACCAGGGACGTCGGCAAGGTGGATTGGGAAAACAATCGCTTCAATTTGGTCACCTTCATCCCCGCGGGATTTTACATCCTGGCCATGGATTACAATCGCGATGAAATAACCCGCATGCCACGTATCGTCTCCGACGTCCTCTACACACTGGGGCAGGAATTCCTTGTCGACGGTTCCAACACCGGTTCCGACACTTATCTGCGTACCCAGTTCACCAAGAACACCACCGGGGCCATTCGCGGCGAAGGCATCGTGTTCGCGCCGTCCCTGATCGGTATTCAACTTTTCCTCTGGGCCTTCGGACAGCGCGATGCCGAGCATTCCTTTTTTCTGGATAAAAATTTCTCCTGCCGTATCGAAGGCGTGCAAGAGGGAGTCGACGAGGCGGGCCTGGTTTATAATTGAACTTTTGTAAAGCGGCGGTTATACCGGAGACACTTGGAAATGGCAATTTGGCCTGAATTTCGGCAGTTTTCAATTTTGCCGAATCGCCATTCGCCGGTTGGAACGGTGATTTTGCAAAAGCCCCATTAATCCAAATCTTTTATTCTACCTGTCCAATCGCATGTTGTAGTATAATACTTTTTATGCTTGCTCGTTCTTAACGGCATTTCCAAAACGCCATAAGGAGATTCCATGGCGAAACCGCTTTACCGCGCCATCGACGGAACCCAGGATTTTTTTGACAAGGAGGGGCAACGTTTCGACAAGGTGATTAATTTCGCCGCCGACATGTTCGCCCGTTACGGCTATGCCCGCATCCGCACCCCCATTTTCGAAGCGACCGAACTCTTCTCCCGTTCCATCGGGACGGTTACGGATATCGTCGAAAAGGAAATGTACACTTTCAAGCCGGGATCGGAATCGATAACCCTGCGGCCCGAGGGAACGGCCGGCACGGTGCGCGCCTATCTCCAGCACGGCATGGACAACCAGGGCGGTTTGGTCAAGCTGTGGTACGACGGACCGATGTTCCGCCGCGAACGCCCGCAGAAAGGCCGCAAACGCCAGTTCCACCAAATCGGGATCGAGGCGATCGGCTCCGCCGATCCGCTGCTGGACGCCGAGGTCATCACCGTGGGCCTGCGCTACTACGAGTCACTGGGGATTGCCGACATCGGGCTCAGGATCAACTCGATTGGCTGCCGCAAGGAAGAATGCCGGCCGAAGTTCCGCCGCTTGCTGAAGGAAACCATTCAGCCAAACCTGGACAAATACTGCAAATCCTGCCAAGCCAGGTTCGAACGGAACGTCCTGCGCATCATCGACTGCAAGGACGAAAACTGCCAGGAACTCAACAAAAACCTGCCGAAAAGTTACGATCACCTCTGCGGGGAATGCGCGGATCATTTCGACAAGGTGAAGGAGGGGGTCACCGCCCTCGGCGGAAATTACACGTTGGACCACACCCTGGTGCGGGGCCTCGACTATTACGCCAGAACGGTGTTTGAATACACGCACGGTTCCCTGGGGGCGCAGTCGGCCATCGGCGGCGGCGGGCGTTATGACGGCCTCGTCGAGGAACTCGGCGGCAAGGAAACGCCCGCCATCGGTTTCGCGCTGGGGGTCGAACGCATCCTCATCGCCCTCGAGGCGGCCAATGCCTGCGCCTGCTCCTACCCTTTGCAGGTCTACGGGGTCACCCAGGGCGAGGCGGCGCACCGGGCGATGGCGGGGCTGCTGGCCCGCCTGCGGGCGGTTGGACTTTCCGCCGACATGGATTACGAGGGGAAGTCGCTGAAGGCGCAAATGCGGACGGCAAACCGCCGCCAGGCCATGTGTTGCCTCATCCTTGGCGAGGACGAACTGGGCCGGGGCGAGGTCACCCTCAAACGCATGGGCGAAGGCGGCGGGCAGGAGGCGGTCAGTCTTTTCGAGGTTATCGAGACGGTCAGGAAGGCGGTAAGCTGGGGCGAATGAAGATGCAATCGACAGAAGTTTTGGCAAATGGCGCTTGAACCGCCAATCGCCATTTGCCAATAATCGTTTTCGCCTGTATTTCGGGGGTTTTAACTTTTACAAAAATCGCCATTCGGCAGCTTGAACGGCGATTGGGCAAAACTCCAGAATTAACTTAGGTGATTGGAATAATGACAAGGCCAAAATTTTTGACGGATGAATTAATCCGCATTCTTTTCCTGACGCTTCTGTACCTTTGCGCAAGCCGCCTCGCCCTGTCGGGCGACGGCGTGCGAACGCCCCGTGTAGACATGAACGCCGCCGGAACCGTGACCATGGCGTTCCAGTCCGCTTCCGACGACGGGGGGGGGTATTTCGAACTTTTCGAAAGCTCAGCCGACGACCCCGAGCACCTGGTGCGTTTCGGCCGTTTTCACGGCCGGCTGGCCGGAGTCGCCACCACTTCCGACAATCAGCACCTGGCCCTCACCCGCGACGGTTCCCTGGCCATATACCAGGACGACATGCGTCCCCTGGCCTTCCCCAACAGTTTGTTGGACATGTATGCGCTGTGCTGGTGGGACGGCCGCCCGGTGGCGGCGGGCCACGATAACGGGAAGGTGGTGCTGTTCACCCCCGGCGAGGAACATTCCTGGAATAAACTCCCGGGCTCGATGGATCAGGCCGGCCGAATCCTCCGGATTGAACTTCTCCCGATGAAGGACGGCCTGCACGTCTTTTGGAGCGGCAGGACCGGCAGTTTTTCCGAAGGGACCATCCGCCACGTGCTGGTGAACGCCGAGGGCACCTGGTCGGAGCTGCCGCCCCTGGCCCTCGGGGACGTGGCGGTGTTCACGGTTTATGCCCGCAAGGGCGTGCATCCGGCGGTGACGGCGCTGGTGCCGGATTCGCTGGAACCGCACAAAAGATCCCTCTTGTCCTACTCCTTCATCGACGGGGAATGGCGGTCGACACCCCTCAGGCCGGATTTATTCGAGGTGGTGTCGAAACAAAACAGCTTCGCCGCCTCCGGCGTCGGGTCGGGTTATTATGTGTGGCTCCTGACCGGCCCGGGCGGAGCGGAATTGTACACTTCCTCATACAAGCGGTTGGTCCTCGCGTCCAATTCCGAGGCGATGGGCAGACAGTGGTCGTCCTACGCCGGATTGGCGTTGTTCGCGGGCTTGGCGGTGCTGGTGGCCTTGTATTGCCGGCGCTCGCGGATGCTGTCGGCGCTTTACCCCGCCCGGCCGCCGGATTTGCTGAGCCGGGGCGCGGCCCTGGCCGCCGACTGGCTGCTGGTATCCCTGGCCATGGGGACGTACCATTTGGCGAACGGTGACTTCCGCATCATTCCCGAGATGCTGGTGTCGGGGCAGATGAAGGAAATGTTCTGGGTGAACCTGGCGGCGCTGGTGGTGTTCACCACCCTGTCGGAAGGTTTGTTCGGCCGGAGCCCGGGGAAACAGTTGGCGGCGCTGCGGGTCAGGAATCTCCAGGGCGGGCCGCCTACTTTCGTGCAGGCGGCGATTCGCAATTGTTTCCGGGCGGTGGACATGTTTCCGGTGGCGGGTATTCCCGGCCTGGCAGGTTTGTTGGCGGCCTGCCTGAATCCGATGCGGCAGCGGATCGGCGACATGCTGGCCGCGACGATGGTGCGCCGGCATTTGCCGCTGGCGCGGCGGCGGTTCCTGCTGGCCAGCAAGAGCCCCCGGCGCCTTGAACTCCTGCAGGCCTTGGGGGTCGAGGTGCGGGTGTTGCCGTCGGAAATCGACGAAACGCCCACCCCGGGGGTGAATCCGTCTGAGACGGTGCGGGGCCTGGCGCAGGAAAAGGCGCGGGTGGCGGCCGAGAAGGTGCGGGACGGGGAAATTGTGGTCGGGGCGGACACGGTGGTGGTTTTGGACGGGGCCATCCTGGGGAAGCCCCGGGATGTCGACGACGCGAAGAAGATGCTGACCCGGCTGTCGGGGCGTTCGCACACCGTTTTTACCGGGGTCGCGGTCTGGGATTCGGCGACCGGCCAGGGCCTCACCGACGTCGAGGAAACCGAGGTCGAGTTCAGGAACCTTTCGGACGGGGAGATTTCGGCCTATATCGCCACGGGGGATCCGATGGACAAGGCGGGCGGCTACGGAGTGCAGACGGGGAATCTGGTGAAGCAGGTGCGGGGGAGTTTGTCGAATGTGGCTGGGCTTCCGATGGAGAAGTTCCAGAATCTTCTGGAATTGCTGGATTCGTGAATTTTGGCGCGGCGCCGGCGCGGGCCGCTTCGAAAGAGGGGAAGGTCATGCGTAAAACGCTGCCGATCTGGCTGGCTTTGCTGATGTGGAGCTTGACGGTTGGTAATGGCCGGGCCTTTTCCCAGGAACGCGAGGCGGTGAAGATTGGCGTTTGCATATCCCTGACCGGCGAATTCGGCAGCTACGGGCCGGGGAACCTGGCGGGGATGAGGATGTTTGTCGAGGATTACAATTCGCAGCCGGGCTCGAACCGGGTCCACATGGATCTGGTGGTTCGCGACGACGAGTCGAAGCCGGAGAACGCGGTGCGGATTATGGAGGAATTTTGGCGGGACGGAATCCAGGTGGTGGCGGGGGCGGTGACCTCGAACATCATGCTGGCCATGCTGGAACCGGCGAAGGAGCACGGCATAGTGCTGATTTCCCCCGGGGCGACTAGCCCAAAAATTAGCCCGGCGGATCTCTGGGGATTCAAGATCCTTCCCGGCGACGACTATCAGGGCGGCGCGCTGGCGCGTTTCTTCAGTAAGCAAATGGGGGTGAAACTGGCGGCGGCGGCGGTGAACGAATTTTACGAGTACGGGGAGCACATTTTCCAGGCGTTCAAGAGGGAGTTCGAGCGTAACGGCGGCAAAATGGTGGTGGAGGAGCGCTACAAATGGGATTTGGACCAGGCGGAGCGCTTCGACTTTTCGGATATCGTGCTGCGCCTCGAACAGGCCAAGCCGGAAATGCTCCTTATCCCCGGTTACACCGAGGAGGCGGTACAGCTGATTCGCCAGACCGAGGGCATGAACTGGAACGTCATCTTCTGCGGCGGCGATTCCTGGTTGAACCATAAGGTGCTTTTCACCGCCGGTCCGCGCTTGGACGACTCGTACTATATCGGCGGGGCGGAGGCTTATGCCTCGACGCCGCAAGCGCGGCATTTTACCGAGCTCCTCGACGCCTCGAAGGATCCGGACGCCGAGGTCTACAGCATGGACGGCTACGACGTCATGCTGATTATTTCCGGCGCGCTGGAAAGCGGGGCCCGGAGCGCCCTGCAGATTCGCGACTGGATCAACAGGAAACGGGAATTCGCCCTGGCCAGCGGAAAAATGACCTACGACCGCGTGCAAGGCACCAGCAAAACCATGTATATCTACCGAATCCGCAAGATGGACGAAGGTTTTTTCACCGAGATGGTGGCGGAGATGGAACCGGAGTGAGAAGATTTTTTTTCAGAAAAAACTTGCATTCCCAATTTGTTTTCCTATGATTCTCGGGCAGCGTGTGGCGTAACGCTTTTGCCTATTCCCCACTACCGAAAGTTGGCGTGATTCCCCATGTTCACCCACGGCCGCGACCTCTCCAGCCCCGCCCAACTCACCGCCTGCGCGCGGTGCGGCCGTAACGTGCTTGGCGCCAATCTCGTCATCAGCGGCAACTGGCAACAGAACAATTGGTGGCGGCCCACGCCGCCGGCTGTTCCGTTCGCCTCTGTTTTTGACCGAGAATTCTCCGGGTGATTCCCACCGGACAAATGCGGTCGAAAAATTACGGGTCGATTGTTTACGGGACAGCCTGCGGGCTGTCC
>JAVBQR010000111.1:0-6069 GCA_031548865.1 Planctomycetota bacterium | reverse complement strand
TGGAAGGGAGTCTGGCCGGAGATGTTGCGGCTGTTCGGGTCGACGCCGTTCTGACGCAGCCAATCGATGACGCCGGTCTGGCCGTTGGCGGCGGCCTGGTGCATGGCGTTGTCGCCGGCGCGGTTGATGGCGTTGACATCGACGCCCATCTGCTTCAGCTGGTTCATGATGTCGACGTTGCCGTTCTTGGCGGCGGTGTGGAGCGCGGTTTCGCCGGTGGCGGAACGGGCGTTCACGTTGGCGCCGTTCTGGTGCAGCCAATCGATGACGCCGGTCTGGGAGCTCTGGACCGCGTTCTGGAGGGCGGTGGTGCCGTCACGGCCGACCTTGTTCACGTCGGCGCCCTTTTGGCGCAGGTAGTTCATGATATCGGTGTTGCCGTCGGCGGCGGCCTGGTTGAGGACGTCCTGGTAGCTCTGGGCGGTTTGGGCAGCCGAGTTGGCGCTGTTCGTGGCATACTGTTGGGCGTTACGAACTTCCTGCACGGCGTTATTGGTGTGCTGGGTCAGGTTGTCCCACCAGTCGGCCGCAAAGGCGGCGCCGGAAACCAGGCACATCGCGGCAAGGCATAGCATCTTTTTCGCTGCATTCATTCTATTCTCTCCTAACGGTAAAAACATACGCGGACACGACAGGCGTCCACGTCTTTAAATCGAACAAACCGACGGCAAAAGCAAAAACTCATGGAAAAGGCAAATTTGAAATATTGTTATGCATACCTCTTTTTCTTCCGTTTGGCAAGGAAAATAACTTCTCTATAACAACAGTTTCGCCACACATCATTTCGCCTTGCCGGACCGGGATCGCCGGTAAAGCTTGGTTTACGGAACACCGGCAAGCTAAACCAATTAAATATATTATAATGAAATATAAATTATCAAGCAGTGCATTGTTCGAATCGATGTGAAATACTGTAGCAGCAACGAATATTTTTTCAATAATAATATTCACTGGTAATAAATAACCAGGTCTTTTTTTTGTGAAAAACAGGCGCAACGTATTTCGGGAGTTGACAATACCAGCCGACACGGCTACAATTAATGAAGGGACGATATTCTCTCCCACAACTCCCTTCGTCAGACTTGCCTGGCGAAATGAAGAGGATCGTGACATGAGTGCCTTCGCCAGCGAGCCGCTTAACCAGGATGTCCGCAAGCAGCCGGCACCCTATCGCAGCGGCGATTTGCCTCGCTCCGGCTTTACCCTCTTCGCTTGCCCGCCGGACGGCGAATACGCGAAATTCCTCACCGAACTGCAATGCGCCACAGGCACCACCTTGATCGGCGGCACCACCATCGCCAGCCCCTTCCATTCTGCCGACGATACCCTGACCCTGGAATTATCCTGCATCGACAAACCCGGCCTCCTCCATTCCCTCGCCCTCTCGGAGCCGGTCACCACCGCCACCAATTGCGAGGACATGCGTCGGCTCTTCACGACCTGCCTGAACGGCCTCCCTGTCCAGCCGAAAATGTTTTTCCTGATTCTCCCGATTGTACCAAACCTGTTCATAGACAATTTCATCGGCGCCCTCTTCGATCTCGCAGGCGACGTCCCCATTTTCGGCGGCATGGTCGCGGATGAATTCAACCAGGGTACAGGCATGGTTTTTCTTGACAACCAGGCTTACCGCGATCGCATGATTCTCGTCGCTCTCGGCGGAACCATCGAACCGGTCTTCGCCGCCGGTTACGAAATAACCACCCCCACCGCCTATTCGCCCGTGGTCAGCATCGCCACCGACAACATCGTACACCTGGTCGACGACATCAGCATCGGCGAATACCTGGAAAAAGTCGGCTTCGACCCCGCCGGCATCGCCGCCGCCCTCGAGGACTGGCCGCTACCGGTGTGGATTCGCCATCCGGATGGCCTTCCCAACAGCGCCGCGCGGGTCAATTCGCTGGTGAAAATCCTCCCCGACGGGAGCGGCGTGTTCTCCTCCAGCGTGCCGGTCGGCAGCAGCATCCGCATCGCTTTCCTCACCCGCGCCAATATCGCCAATTCGGCCAATACCGCCGTAAAGTCGCTCCTGGCGGCGATGCGGGAAAAAGAGCGCAAAGGCTATACCTTCACCCGGATCCTCGCCGTTTCCTCCATCGCCCGTTATTATGTCATGTCCGGCGGAGAACAGATTGAGGCCGACATCCTGGCTCGACACTTACCCCAGGATATCGGAAAATTCGGAGCCTACGCCCTGTCGGAAATCTGCCCCATGTCCAACGACCCCGGGCATACCGATTCCCGCCGCCACATCCAAACCCTCGCCCTGTGCGCGTTGTAAGTTATTTTCACCCTGCCGCCTGCTTGACTATTAGCGAAAAATACCGCTATGGATGAAGAAAAACCGGATTTTGATAATCTAGACGACGCCAATCGGGAAATTCAGGTCCTGCGCCGCACCCTCCGGCGCCGGGAACGGGACAATCGTATCCTCACCCGCATCTCGGAAAACACCGAGCGCATGCGGCATACCTTCGAAAAAGAAAAACGCCTCCAGTTCCTCTATAACGATTTGCTGCTTTCCAATACCCCGAACATGATTTTCCTCTTCAACGAAAATCTTGAATACATCATCGGCTCCAGCGCCTGCCGCCGGCTCACCGGCACCGGCCATACCGAGCTCTCGCACCGGCCCCTCGCCCTCCTCTTCCGACGCGAGGTCGACGCGCAGTGGGTGGAAAAAATCCACCGCTTCAACCAGGACGTCCTCAGTTCCCTGCAACCCATCAATTTTCACGACACCATCGAAGTCGAGGGGGAGGACCTCCTGCACGTCCACATCACCATTTCCCCCATGATCGACGACGATATCTGCCGCGGCACCATCACCGCCATCAACGATGTAACCGAACTCTTCCGCGCCCAGCGCCGTGCCGAGGAGGCGGCCCGCTCCAAGGCGGCCTTTCTCGCCAATATGTCCCACGAAATTCGCACTCCCATGAACGCCATCAAGGGTTTGTCGGAGCTCCTCGCCCTCACCCCCTTGAACCCGATTCAAAAGAATTACGTCAAGAATATCGTCGGCTCCGCCGACTCCCTCATCAGCATCATCAACGACGTGCTCGATTTTTCCAAAATCGACGCGAACCGCATCGAAATCCTCCCCGTCACCTATTCCCTGGACAAGCTCCTTTCCGACATCGTCGGGGTCATCGGCCTCCGGGCCGAGGAAAAGGGCCTGCACCTGTTTATCGAGGTCGACCCGGATTTGCCGTCGCAACTGTCCGGCGACGACGTGCGCATCAAACAGGTGGTCGTGAACATTCTTTCGAACGCGGTGAAGTATACCCAGAAAGGGTATGTGGTCCTCGACGTGTCGGGAGAAAACCAGCCGGGCGGCTTCAAACTGCGCTTCGCGGTGAAAGACACCGGCATCGGCATCAAGGTGGAGGATATCCCGCACCTGTTCGGCGTCTACACCCGGGTCGATCTCCACACCAACCGGGAAATCCAGGGCACCGGCCTGGGCTTGGCAATCAGCAAGCGCCTCGCCGAGGCAATGAGCGGGGAAATCCTGGTGGAAAGCGTCTACGGCAACGGCAGCACCTTCAAGGTGGCTCTGCCGCAGGAAATCGTCGACGCGAATCCGCTCGCCCGCCTCGCGAATGCGGGCGAACTGAAAGTCCTGCTCCTGGGAACCGGCCGGCGGGTGCGGAATGCCGACGCCAAACTGGCGCGCCTGGGAGTGGCGAGGGTATATAGGGAATATTTCGAATTTCCCGACGGGGAAACGGATATGCCGCCGCTGTCCGAGGAAGGATTTACCCACTGCCTGTATTCCTCCAGCATCACCCCCGATTGCGTGGCCAAACTACGCTCCATCCTGTCCCGGGCCCGTTTCGGCATGCTCCGCTCGAACATCGCCGGAATGGAGGAACCGGTGTGGGGGGACCGGGTGCTGTTCTGTCCCCTTATCGTCACCGAATTGGCGAAATTCCTGAAATTGCCGCTCCTGGTGCAGAACGCGAAGACGACCGGCACCGATACCAGGATTTCCAGCCGTTTCCAGGTGCGGCGAGACACCCGGGCGCTGGTGGTGGACGACAACCGCATCAACCTCATGGTTTGCGAGAAAATGCTTGGCCTCTATGGGGTGACCGTGACCACCGCCTCGAGCGGCGAGGAAGGTTTGGCGCTCTGCGCAGCCAACGCTTTCGACATTTTGTTTGTCGACCACATGATGCCGGGGATGGACGGGGTGGAAATGGTGGGGGCGGTCCGGAAAAAAGCCGGTCCCAATCAGAATAAACCGATCGTCGCCCTGACCGCCAACGTCGTAAACGATATGCAGAGTTTTTATCTCAATAGCGGGATGGACGATTTTGTCGGCAAGCCAATCGAACGCACGGAATTGGCCCGGGTCCTGGAAAAATTCCTGCCGGAGGTGGGGGAGAGGAAGGGGAGAGACTAAAAAAAACGCCCGCCTGGATAGGCGGGCGTCTGAATATAGCATTCACTGGAAATTACCTCTACCTCCCCATTCCCAGCAACTGTAGAACGCTTTGCGCCTGGATGTTCGACTGCTGCATTTGCCTCAGTCCCGACTTCTCCAAAAGCTGGGTGGCGATGAAATTGCTCATCATCTCGGCCATATCGGTGTCGCGAATCGCCGACTCGGTACGGGTGACGTTTTCAATCGCGCCTTGCAGATAATTGGCGTTGGTGTCCAAGGCATTGGCCTGATAAGCGCCGATATTCGCCCGGCCGGCGGCGACATCCGAAATCGCCTGGTCGATAATCTTCAAAGCCAGCTCGGGGTTGTTTTCGAGCGACGCGGCGCCGCCGCCGTACAAGTCGTTAATACTGTACTTTTCCCCGTTATATTCGACCGTACCCAAATTGGCCGGGCTATAATCGCCGATGGAGACGGTTTGCCGGCTTTGCTGGCCTGAGCCGTCGGTAAGCTGCAATTGCATGCCGCCCTTGACATTGGTCAAAGCGGCGTCGCGGCTGGCGGAGGCGTCGGCAAGTGTGTCCTGATCGTAACCGGTCTGGGCGATGGTGGTGGCGTCCGGGGAACCGGCGTTGAAGGCGACCTGGCCGCTGCTGGTTCCGGTATAGCTGGCAGTGAGGCCGTCGCTGACGACGCTTTGACCGTTGATTTGCACCGTCGCGTCCTGGCCGTAATCCAGGGCGGTTTGCCCGGCGTTGGCAAAGCCATTGCCCTGCAATTGCTCGACCTTCACCGTAGCGTCGGCCCCGTATTCGGTGGAGGCGAGACGGATGGAAGTGGCGCCGGTGCCGTCGTCGCGAATGGCATAGGCGTTTACGCCGGTCGAATCGGCGACCGAATTGATCTGCTCCGCCATATCCGCCACGCTGGTGCCGGCGGCGAAGGAGAAGGTGCGCGCGCCGTCGGTGCCGGTGACGGTGAATTGCTGATCCGCCGAAAGGGTGGCGCCGCCGAAATCGGCCTCGAGGTGGGCCTTTTCCGCCTGGGCGTCGGTCCCGCCGGCAAAGTTGATGGAAATGTCCGAAAGGTGGTTGGAGCTGGCGATGTTGGTTCCGGAGGTGTCAATCATGCCGCTCGGGTCGTTGGTGGAATAGGTGAGGCTGCCCTTGGTGCCGTCGAGAAGGTTGGTTCCGCCGTAACTGGTGGTGGAGACCACCCGGCCGATGGTGGAGAGGGCGGAGTTCATTTCCATTTGGTCGGCGGCGGTTTCCATGCTGCCGCGCACCCCGGTGTTGAGGGCGCCGATAGCCAAACCGCGCATTTTGGTGAGCATCGAGGAAATGCCGCCGAGGCCGCCTTCGGCAATGCCCATCATGTTCGATGTTTCCTGGGTGTTCGACAGGGCGCGGCTGAAGCCAGAAAGCTGGGCGCGGAGCATTTCCGAAATCGCCAAACCGGCTGGGTCGTCGGCCGCTTTGTTGATCCGGTGTCCGGAGGCGATCTTTTCCATGATCGCGGCGCGCTGCTTGGCCGCCGCCGTCGTATAGCGGTTGGCGTTCAGCCCCTGGACATTGTTGTTGGCGTTTAAGCCGACTGACATACTACACCTCCTTGTGTGAGAACCAGACTACTCCTCACTTCCACTCTACCCCATCCCAACCCCCAAGTCAAGC
>JAVBQR010000131.1:0-40167 GCA_031548865.1 Planctomycetota bacterium | reverse complement strand
TAGGCGTTCGGTACCCTTAAGGCGTGCCAGTGCGATTTAACGGGTCGCGGAGGAGAAGAAGGCGGGTAGTTAGGCCATCCTAGAGCACGCCGGGGTTTGACTGACCACCTTACCCCAAAAAAATCGCCCTTTGGGCCCAGGGAAGGATCCGCCGGGATTTCCATTCTTTTCTTTCAGGGAAGAATGGAGGTTAAGCATGCTCCAGAAACATTCAGCCGTGTTCCCGCCAACTCGTCTTCGCGTCGTTCTCGCCGATCGGCACCCGCCGGTCCTCGGGATCCCCCGGCTCGACATGCACCAGCACGTCGACCGGGTACGCCCCCAAGGCACCCCCCAATGCCAGCAGGCGGTACTTGACGTCCGCCGCGATGGCGTGGCCCTTCGCCACCGTCAAATTCCGGTCCACCGAAATATGCAAATCCACCGCCACCGCGTTCCCGCCGATCACCCTGGTCCGCACTTGATGGGTGCTGATCACCCCCGGCGTCGCCAGAACGGTCCGGCGAATGGTCGAGCACAGCCGGCGGTCCGCGCTGGCGTCCAGGAGCGTCCCCAAGGTCGGTTCCACCACGTGCCAGGCCGCCTGCAGCAGCATCACGCACACCACCAAAGTGCCGATGGCGTCAAAATACCAGAGGTTGTAACCAAACCACCCGCCGACGATTTCCCCCCCTAGCGCCAGCAGCGGCGGTATGGAACTGAAGGCGTCCGAGCGGTGGTGCCAGGCATTGGCAATCACCGCCGAAGACCCCAACCGCACCCCTTCCCCCGCCGTCCAGCGGTAAAGGAGCTCCTTGGCCACAATCGACACGAAGGCCGCCATCAGAGCGATTAGGGAGGCGGCGTTCAAGGATTCCGAAACGGCGGGGCTGACCCCCTTCGCGAATACCGCCAACAAAGAGGCGACCGCCTCGTATCCCAGCGCCAAACCGACCGCCGCCAAGGCCATGCCGATCCCCAGGGTGACCAGCGTTTCGATTTTACCGTGCCCGTGGGGATGGTTGTCGTCCGCCGGCGCCGACCAATAACGGACCCCGACCAGTATCGCGCAGTCGGTGGCCAAATCGGACACGGTATGCACCGCGTCGGCGATGAGCGCCTTCGATCCGGCCCAGTAGCCGGCCAACCCCTTGAAAAGAGCCAAACCGACATTCACCGCCACCCCCACCCAAGTAACCCGGGAAATTTCCCGCACCGAGTTGGTTTGCCGATCCGCATCGGGTTTGGAAAAGTGCACGCTGTCCCGCTCCGCGCCGGCGTCTCCCGCGCCGGGGAAGGCGAATTCCCGCCCCGGTTCGAAGCACCGCGTTTTACCGAATCTCTGCCGTTTGTCGAACATGATGCAGCGTCGAACCTTCCGGTTATTCCGGTCTCTGCCGGGATATCATTGCAAACCCCGGGCATAATTGAACAGGAAGCCCGGTTTCCCGCCCGGGCGGATGAATTTTTTCCACACGTCGACGGGACTCGACTCCCCCGATAAGTCCAAGCTCAAATTCGCCACGCGGATCTTGTCGTTCACCAGGGTTTTCCAGTCGAAGGCGGTCAGGCTGCGGAAAACGGTGATGTACTCGCCCGCCTCGGGGCTGAGGCTGATGCCGCGCCGATCCGTCCAGGCGCCTTTGGCACTGTCCGGCAGCAGGTTGTCGCGGGGAATCCGGGTATAGGCGAGGACCGGCCGCGCGTAGACGATCAGGGTAAGGGGCAGCGCGGCGGCGGCGGAGACGTCCTCGATTTGTTCGCGGTCCGCCTCCATGGACATGGTCACGCCGGAAGCGCCGAGGTCGCGGAGGCACTTCACCGCCAGGTGGTTCAGGACCGGCAGCCCCGGCCCGGCGACGAACTTCAGGCCGAGCTTCCGGCACAGCCACAGGGAGCCCCAGCAATTCACCTCGGTGCGGATTTCCTTGTCGCGGCACTATTCCGCGAGGGCGATTGTCTCGAAGCTGGCGGCGGGGAAATAGACGTCGGGGAAGGAGAGGGTGAATTCGGGCGGATCGACGAATTTCGCGACAAAATCCATGTCGGCCATGCTGGCGTTCTGCAGGACCAGGTCGACTCCGCGCAGGACCGGCAACAGGCTGGAATTGAGCTGCTTCACCGACACCCTTGCCTGGTTCGGCCGGTCGCCGAGGATGCGGCAATTCGCCGGGTCCCGAGCCGGCGCGGCCAAAGCCGGGCGCATGTATTCCGGCAAGGGGGACTTCAGGACCGCGTCGACGCCGTCGTCGGCGTGGCCGGTGAAGCGGTTCAGGAAGGAGGAAACGGCGGCGAGAATCGCCTTGACGTTCCGGGGCGGCAGCATGAAATCGGGTTCGTTCGAGTAATGCCCGCGCAAGGCCACGCCGCCGATCGCCTCTTCCCGCAGCTGCGCGAAAAGTTCCTCGACGGAAACCGCCTTTTTCTCGCGTTTGATGCGGGTTTTCGGCATCCGCCAGCTTTCCGAGCGCCCTTCGTAGCGGGCGCGGCAGGAGACCCCCTTGTCCGTGACGTTCACCTCCAGTTCGTAGCCCGGGTTGGCCTGGTCCGCCGCCGGCGAGTCCGCGGCGTTGCGGCGCGGGTGGGCGGCGGAGAGGCGGGAGGAGGCGAAACGGGGGTCCGGTCCCGCCTCCAAAAATTCGCCGATGGCTTCGGCCGCGGCCCGGGAGGATTTCCGAGCCGCCGTGCCGGTCAGGCACTGGAAGGAGCCGTCCAGGTAATTCGAGGTGATGCCGCGCCCGGCGTATTCGGCGAGGCGGCGGGCGCGGATGACGGTGTCGCTGTCGGGCCGGCCGGGGCGGTCCTGGGTTTTCCTAGGCCCGAGGGCGCTGCGGTACAGGCTGACGGCTTCGTGGACCCATTCCGGTTTTTTAAGGCGCCCCTCGATTTTGATGGCGTCGACGCCGGCGGCGGCGAGTTCGCCGAGGCGGTCCACCGTGACGAGATCCCGCATGGACATGGCTTCCCCGACCTGGTCCCCATCGACCGCCCAAGGGACGCGGCAGGTACTGGCGCAGAGCCCCCGGTTTCCCGATCGTCCCCCGCCCCAGCTCGAAAGCAGGCAGCGTCCGGATATGGAATAGCAGAGGGCGCCCTGGGCGAAAACCTCGATCTGGAGATTCGGCTCGGCCTGGCCAATGCGGACGATTTCCGCTAGCGAAAGCTCCCGGGCCAGGACCACCCGGCTGGCGCCGATGTCATGGGCGAGTTTGGCGGCTTCCGGATTGGTTATCGCGGTCTGGGTCGAGAGGTGCAGTTCCGGATAGGGTTGGTTATCTCTTTGCGCGGCGGAATGGAGGGCGTGCCAGAGGAGGACGACCGCCCAGTCGCGGACGATGACCGCGTCGATCCGCAGATCCTGGGCCAGGGCGAGGATGCGGGCGGCGGCGCCGGTTTCGCGTTTGGAGATGTCGGTATTCAGGGTGAGATGGAGGCGGACGTCGTGTTGGTGGGCGATTTCGGCGGCGGTTTTCAATTCGGCGGGGGTGAAATTTTTGGCGCCGCGCCGCGCGTTCATGAGGGAGAGGCCGAGGTAGACGGCGTCGGCGCCGGCGGCGATGGCGGCTTCGAGGCAGGGGAGATCCCCTGCCGGGGCGAGGAGTTCCATGGCGGGTGGGGCTCCTTGTGGGCGTTTCAAGGCAAGCGGGCAGACCCGCCGCCCGCTTGCCTTGAAAGCTGGCCAATTGCAGGGCGGCGGGTTGATTTATTTATCGGTTTTCGTTGCCATTATCTTCCAAATAAGGCGCAATCGCGGCGAGAAGATCCGGCAAATCGTGTTTGGCTGTATTCCAAATCAAGGTCCAGTTTACTTCGGCATAATCGTGAATAAGGACATTCCGTAAATCGCTCGCTTTCTGAAGGGGAATTTCCGGATGGGTTTCGCAAAATTCACGATTTTTTTTGAAAAGCTTTGCCGCCGCTTCCCCTAGGATAGAGAATTGCCTCGCGGCAATATCACGCAAATCTTCGTTGTTGGGATCAACAAAACTTTCACATGACACTCCGTCAAGGCGGGTAAGGATACGCCGCGCCGAAGCATCAATATCCCCGAGATACTTCCGCGTCCGCTGATCTTTCATGGCTTGCCTGTCATTGTCGCTCCAACCGTGGATTGCTTCATTCCGCATTTGCTCCTTGACTGCCTTCCCAAAGCGGTCATCAGCGGATATCACATCCACGGGAACTCCCAACAAATCCTCCAGGTCAAAACGTAAGCCGCCCAAATCGTGCCAGGTTGCCTCGGGATCTTGTTCGACCATGAAGTCGATGTCCGAATCCTCGGTGTCCTCGCCCCGCGCGACCGACCCGAAAACCTTGATATCCCGCAAGCGCGGATAACGTTTCATGATCTCGCGGATTTCGCCGCGATGGCGTGCAAGTATTTCCGACGGCAACATTTGTCCACCTACGCCTTCTCCATCAGCGCCTGGTTCACGTCCGAGTAATTCCGTTCCATTTCCGCCAATTCGTCCTCGAGGCTTTGCCGGTCGGAGGGGCCGGTTTTGTCGACAAACAGCAGGCCGTCCAGGTGATCCAATTCGTGTTGCACCGCCCGCGCCGCCAAGCCTTCGGCCCGGTATTGGACGATTTCCCCGTCGAGATTTTGCGCCTCGCAGACCACCACCGGACTCCGTTTCACCCGGCTGCGAAGCCCCGGGAAGCTGAGGCAGCCTTCATCCGCCAGCTCCTTCCGGCCGCTTCGCTTGATGATGACCGGGTTAATCAAAACCCGGGGGTCGCCGATCTCGGGATCGAAGTCGACAATCACCATGCGTATGCTTTCCCCGACCTGCGGCGCGGCAATGCCCACCCCACGCACGTCCTGCATGGTTTCGACCATGTCGGCAGCCAGGGTGCGCAATTTACCGTCGATGACGGCGACCGGTTTGGCGATCTGCCGGAGAATGGGATCGGGGTATTTTTTTATAGGTATCAAGGCCAATTGCGGCATCCTTATAACTGAAGTTTTGCAACTGCGGGAAAATAAACCCGTCTCGAAGCGGAGCAACGCCGCGTTCTCGGTAAGGGTGATAGTATCTGTCCCGCCGCGGCCGACAAACCTTCTCCTCCGGCCTGTTCCCGGCCAAGAAGGCGCCAGACAAGCATTATAGCGGCGGAAAGGGCGAATAGAAGCAAATTCTTGCCTCCGGCGCCGGCCAAACCCGGCCGTTTGTTCGCGGAAAAGCCCCGGCCGGCCGAGCGTCCTTGATTTAACGCCGTTCCTTCGCTACGATATGAGGAGGAATATGGGGGCGGGGCGAGACGAAACGGCCCACGGCTATTCGGGACCACCCGCTTGGGAGGAAATTTGTGGCATATACCGGGATGCGGACATGAATACACCTCTACTCCACCTTGACGAACGGCTGGGCCATGTCGCCATCGACATGGGCTTGATGACCAAGGAGCAGGTCGCCGAGACGCAGGCCCGCCTCCTGTCGGAAAACGTGCGCCTGACCGGCGCCTCGACCTTCGGAAAGGAGGCGCTGGCGCTGGGTTACCTCGACCAGGCCAAGCTCGAGGCCATCGAACTCGAGGAACACCGCCGCCGCCGGCTCATCACCGGCTA
This sequence comes from Planctomycetota bacterium, assembly GCA_031548865.1. Taxonomy (GTDB): domain Bacteria; phylum Planctomycetota; class SZUA-567; order SZUA-567; family SZUA-567; genus JAJBSZ01. The sequence goes on along the minus strand of JAVBQR010000131.1, from coordinate 34,619 downwards.
CGAAATCATCGACATCATCGGCACCGGCACCATCGCCACCGCCTACCACGCCATCCAATTGGCGATGGACCGCGACGTCGCCTTGAAAATCCTGCATCCGCGTTTGGCCTCCGACCCGGTGTTCGTGCGAAATTACATTGCGGAAGCGCAGGCGGTCTCGCGGTTCCACCACCCGAACATCGTCCAGGGCTTCGACGCCGGCGAATGTAACGGCTTCTACTACTTCGCCCATGAATACATGTCCGGCGGCAGCATGGCGGATCGGCTCCGCGCCGGCGGCCCCGACGCGACCTTCAGCGAAGCGCGCCTGCTTAGTTACTTGCGGCAAACCACCAACGGCCTCCGACACGCCTGGGCGGTGGCGGTATATCACGGCGACATCAATCCCGGGAACCTCCTCCTGGACAACCAGGGCACGATTAAGATAGCCAATCTGGGCGTCCCCAGGGTCGCGGGGCTGCGCGGAACGAGCCGGCAGGGGATCCCCGGCTTTGTCCGCTGCGGCCCGGACTACGCGGCGCCGGAACAACTGGACAAACCGGAATTGGTGGATGCCCGCACCGACATTTACAATCTCGGCGCGACCTTCTACCATATCTCCTTCGGAGTCCCCCCGTTCGTGGCGCCGGAAGGGGAGGACTTGGCGGAGTTCCGCCGAAAAAACCCGATGCCGGCCTTTTCCCTCGAAAGTCAGGAGGGGTATTCGGGGAAATACCTGCGGCTGATACGGGAGATGCTCGAGCCCGACCCCGACAAGCGGCCGGCGAACCCGGAGGAACTGGCGGATCGGCTGGAGAAATTCCATTTGGCGCCCCAGGACGACATCGGCGGCCTGGCCCGGCAGGTCCGGCAGATTGCCGGTCCCTCCGCCTCGAACCGATCCTCGCAACGGCTGTCGGTCAGCCTCACCCCGCCCAGCGCGCATGGAAACGAGCGGACCTTCTCCCTGAACCGCCGCGGCAGCGTGGCGGAACTGTCACCGGGGATTCGTTGGCTGGCCATCGCCATCGCCGCCTTCGCGGCGGCATTACTGGCGGGTTTTTTCCTGTTTTAAGCGCAAACGGAAGCCGGAGAACATGAACGCCTATTACACCCTCACCCTGCTGGCCTTCGTCATCCTGCTGGCCATCCTGCTCATACGTTACGTCAATAACACCGTCGACCGCGAATTCCGCAACCTCGCCCGGGCGGTCAACGACCCGGATTTCCGCCGTGGGGAAATTGAAAGGATGAACGCGGCGCTGGCGGGGGAACTGCCGCTCGCGCCGGAGGTAGCGCCACTCCCGAAGCCGGCCTCGGGATTCCGCGGAGCGCTGCCGCCGGTATTGCTGGCACTGGGGGTGATCCTCCTGTGGGGGGGTGGGGCGGTGCCAAGAGACAAACAAATATGGTATTACGGCGGGATGCTGGCGATAGTCCTGGCGGCGGGGATCATGTTCCTGACCGTGCGGCGCAGGAAGTTCGCCCGCACCGCCCGGCACCTCCTGTTCCGGGCGGATTTGCAACGCCTGGACGACAACCGCGGGCGGGCTATCGCGGATTTGCGGGAGCTCCTCAAATTGACCCCCTGGGACGACAGCGCCTGGGCGGAACTTTCGGACGACTTGGCGGCGGTGGGGAAGCTGCCGGAAGCCTTGGCGGCGATGGAGGAGGCGTCGCGGCTCGACCCGCGCTACGACGAGTACCGGATGATCACGGCGTCGTTGGCGATTCGGGCGAGACAATTGGACCAGGCACGGGAGGCTCTGGCCAAGTGGACGGAGCTGGACGGGGTGAATTCGGACGATCCGCGCCTGGCGGTTTATCAGGCGGCACTGAGGCTGGCGGAGGGGCACCGGGAGGAAGCGACGGCCTTTTTACGGAAAGCCCTGGCCGCGCAGGAGGACGAGGAGCTGGATTTTCTCGACGCCGATCAGGCCTTGACGGATCTGCGCGATTTGTTGCCGGGTCGCAAGGGCGAGTCCGGTCCGGCGGAGGATCCGGCCGGCGGCGCCGGCGCCAAAAAACCGAAAACGGAAAACGGAGCTTGATCCCATGACTAAACCGCTGGGCCTGGTCTATATACCGCAAGTGAACGGCCTCCCCGGGATGGAGGAAAGGCACCTCGCCTATCTCCGCCGCGAAGCGGACCGGTGGGACTGGCGGGCGGCGGCGGACAAGGAGGATTTCGCCCGGCTGCTGCCGGACGCCGAGGTGGCGCTGGTGTGGTCGTTCTCGGCAAAATTATCGGATCGGGCGGCGAAGTTACGCATGTTGTCGACCCCTTCGGCAGGCAAGGAACTGATACGCATTGCCCCGCGCTCGGGGCTGGAAGTGCGCTTCGGCGCATTCCAGGGGGAATTGATGGCGGAGACGACGCTGGGGCTGATGCTGGCTTTTACCCGGGGGATTAAGGACTGCATCGAAAGGAAAAACCGGGGCTGGGCGCGGGCGGAAGTGGCACAGGCGATGCGGCCGCTAAGGGGGAGCCACGCGGCGATACTGGGGTTCGGCCATATCGGCAAATGGATCGGGCGGCTGGTGAAGCCGTTCGGGGTGCGGATAACCGGCGTGAACCGGAGCGACCTGACCCACCCGGATTATTTCGAGGCGGGGGATGCGGTGGCGCCGCTGGCGGAACTGGACTCGGTCCTGCCGGATGTGGACCATTTGATCCTGGCCCTCCCCGGTACTACCGGAACCGACCGGCTGGTCGACGCCGCGCGCCTCGCCTTGCTGCCCCGCACGGCCTATGTTTACAATATCGGCAGGGGGAACGCGCTGGATTTGCCGGCCCTGGAGGCGGCGTTGAAAAGCGGGGCCCTGGCCGGAGCCGGTTTGGACGTATTCCCCGAGGAACCCTTGGCGGAGGACGCGCCGATTCGGGACTGCCCGACGGCGGTGGTAATGCCGCATGTGTCGGCGTTCGCGCCGAATTATATGGATCTGTATGTGCGGGAACTGGCGCCGGAGCTGCGGCGAATAGCGAATAATCCACGAAAACTCGCATAAGGAGAAGGCGGAGCTATGCACCTGCATCTGGATTGTCAATTCGGCATGGCCGGCGATATGCTGCTGGCGGCGTTGGTGGACGCGGGAGCGGACGTCGAGGCGATCCGCGACACCCTTCGGAACATTCCCCTGGAAGGTTTTCGCCTTGAGATCAGCCGCACCGCGCGGGGCGGCGTGGCCGCGACCCTGGCCGATGTCATCGACTCGAGCCAAGGCGGTCCCGCTCACGATCATGAGCACGACCATGATCACGATCACGACCATGGTCATGATCACGACCATGTTCATGACCATGCTCATGAACACGATCCGGAACAACGCCACCGGCATGGGCACTCCCATCGGGACGAACCGCCGGGAAAACCGGGCGGGGCAAACAGACCCCGCCCTTCCGCACCGGGACCGCATAGGCATTTGGCCGATCTCATGGCGTTTCTCGAAGCGCCGGTCCTTTCCCCCCGGGTGCGGGAACGCGCCGGTAAAACCTTCCGCATCATTGCCGAAGCTGAGGCCGCCGTGCATGGCCAGGCTGTCGACAGCGTCCACTTCCACGAAATCAGCGGCATCGACACGGCGGTCGACGTCATCGGCTCCTGCCTGGCGTTGGAGTTGTTGGAGGTGTCCAGTATCAGTGCTTCGCCACCGGCGGCGGGTTCGGGGATGGTAATGTGCGATCACGGCATTTTCCCCATTCCCGCCCCGGCCACCCTGGAAATTTTCAAACGGCGTAACATTCCCTGGATCCCGGGCGGGGAGGGCGAACGCACCACCCCCACCGGAGCGGCCTTGCTGGCGGCATTGGCTGATACTTTCGGCCATTCCCCCGAGATCACCGTCACCCGCATCGGTTATGGCGCGGGACACCGCGAATACCAGGACGTGCCGAATCTGCTGCGGGCGATCGTCGGCAAAATCGGCAGGGCCGAGGACCGGAGCCGCCCCGACAGGGACAAGCCGATTATCGCCGACACCCAGCCGGAGTTTTCCGGCGACATCGTCAAGGTTCCGGTCGACGAGTCGCTCCTGCCGGCTGGCGTGGCGTCGCTCCTGCCCGGCGAACCGGCCTCGGAACAGGATCGGGTGGTGGAATTCCGGTTCGTGGTCGACGACATGACTCCGGAGGCCTTGGGGTTCCTGTTCGAGCGCTGTTTCAGCGCCGGGGCGATCGAAGCCTACGCCGTGGCGGCGATTATGAAAAAGGGCCGGCCGGGGCACGAAGTGACCGTCCTCGCCACCAACGCCGCGGCGCGGGAGGTCGCGGAGGTTTTGTGGAACGAATCGAGCACATTCGGCATGCGGGTCGGAGAAAAGTCGCGGCTGGTATTACCGCGGGAGACGCGGGCCATCAAGGTCCTGGGGCATACGGTGCGGGTGAAGGTGGGTTGGCGCGGCGGGCGGATTGTCAGGCGTGAGCCGGAGTACGAGGACTGCCGCGAAGCGGCGCTGGCCTTGATGCGGCCGATTCGCGAGGTTTTCGCCCTGGCCTGCGAAAAGGCGAGGCGGGAGATTCCCGGGGAGTGACGCGACCGTTTATGCCCACATACCTGCTCCTGACCTTCGGCTGCAAATCGAACCAGTACGAATCCCAGGCCATAAGGGAAAGCCTCGACCGCCGCGGGGCGGTCGAGACGACCGATCCGGCCGGCGCGGATCTGCTTATCGTCAACACCTGCGGCGTCACCGGCCGGGCCGGGGCGTCGTGCCGCAATGCCATTCGCCGGGCGCTGCGAGCCAACCCGGCGGCGCGGCTGGTCGTCACCGGCTGCGGCGTCGACCTGAAGGAAAAATGGCTGGACAACCTCCTGCCGGAAGAAACGCCGCTACTCATCCCCAACGCCAAAAAGTATGCCTTGGCGGAGCTGCTTGTTAACCCGGAAAATTCGCCTGTCACCGAAGCGCAGGAAGGCGCGGCCTCCGGTCTGGCGGCGTTTCCGGAAAACCGTTTCGCCGCCGGCATCGGCGCTTTCCACGGCCACACCCGCGCGTTTCTGAAAATCCAGGACGGCTGCGACAACTTCTGTTCCTACTGCGCCGTTCCCCATGCCCGGGGCCGACCGGAAAGCCGTCCGGCCGGGGATATCCTCGCCGAAGCGGAGCGCCTCACGGCAAACGGCCACCGGGAGCTGGTCCTCACCGGCATCAATATCGGCGCCTATGCCCGGCCTGGACTGCGCCTGCCGGATCTCGTGGACAAACTCGCCGACACCCCCGGCCTGGTGCGTCTCCGCCTCGGCTCGGTCGAACCGCCGCATCTGGATTTCCCCCTGGTCGAAGTTATGCGGGAGCGGGCCGGAGTGGTTTGCCCGCACCTGCACCTGCCGCTCCAGTCCGGCGACGGCCGCATCCTCGCACTTATGGGACGGCGCTACGGTCCGGAGGAATTTCTCGAAAAGCTCGAACTACTCCGTGATAATCTCGAACGTCCCGCCGTCACCACCGACCTCATCGTCGGCTTCCCCGGGGAGGACGAAACGGCGGCGGCGAATACCCTCGCCTTTTGCCGGCGGGCGGCGTTTTCCCGGTTGCACGTTTTCCTGTTCAGCCCCCGCCCCGGCACGCCGGCGGCGGCGCTCCCCAGGACGGCCGGCGATCGCGACATCGAAGCCTGGAAAAACCGGCTGCTCGGGTTGGGGAAGGAACTGGCGGCCGGCTTCGCCAGATCCACGGTCGGTACCGTGGAGCGGATTATCGTCGAGAATAACGGCGGCGGCTTTTCCGACCGTTACGTCAGGGTGACCTTGCCCGGCGGCGTCCCCGGCGCGATTGAATTGGTGCGGATCCGCGGGGCGGCCGGGGAGGGGACGGTGGGGGAGAAGGTGGATAACCCTGTTTGACGGCGTGAGTGGAAACCGCTTTTAACACAGGAGGACACGGAGGGCACAGAGAACTACCATTATTAACTGAACTTTTGCAAAGTGGCGATTTAACCGCCAATCGCCACTTTGCAAAAGTTCAGTTAACAATTTCGTGGTTCCCTGTGCCCTCTGTGATCTCCGTGTCCTCTGTGTTAAAGCGGTTTCCACGCCCCATTCAACGCTCCTTCTCCCCATACGGAATCCCCTTGCACAACCCCGTCCGTGGCATACAATCGTCTATTCGGAATTAAATGCTTGTTTACGGAACACTCCCGCACTGGAGAAAAGATGCGGCGCCCGCGCCACCGATCCCTGTTTCTCTACCTTTCCCTGGCCCTGGCTGCCTGCCTGTCCGGCTGTGCGCCAAGTGTGTATTGTAGCGTCGAAACGGAAGTGTCCTCCGACTATACCTGTACCCGCGTCACCCGGATCGAGGCCAAGCCCAATCCGAGCACACCGAACCAGAAGCCGCGCCTTTCCGACTATTTCCAGTTTCCTCCCGCCGAACAGTTTGAAAAATATGCGGTGCAGCCGGACCGGGTGGTTTTCGCCGGCAGGTTCGATTCCTACGGCGATCTGCCCCACGATCTCGTCCGCGTCGTCCCCGGCGCGAAGACGCCGGCCGGGAACGTCATGTCCTTCCGGGTCATGGACATGGTCCTGTTCGTGCTGGCGGACTTCGACGAGACCCTCACCGACATCGTCAAGACCCAGGAGGAAGGCGAGGCGGCCCTGGGCGAACTCCTGCGGACGGTGACGCCGGAGGTGATGGCGGTATTGAAGGCGAAGTACGGACAGCGTTACGATCTTTCCCGGTTGGAGTCGTGGCTGTTCAACGAACTTCCCCAGAAATTGCGGCGGATTTACGCCGGCGCCTGGGCGATTCACCGCATGAAACGTAGCGGGGTGACCTCCCCCGGCGAGGACTTCGAGTTTTATCTGCTGCTGCGATCGGAAGCCCGCCGCGAAGGTTTGGAATTGGCGGAACCGGGAACCCCGGACATGCAGCAGGAGAACATCCGCCGCCTGAAACAGTACGGCCTGCGGCTATTGGAACAGCTCTGCCCGCCCCGGGTGGGCGGCCCCGGAGTGACGGCTGAGACCCTGAACGATATCGCCGTGAACGATTTGCTGGCGTCCCTGCAGCAGGCGATTACCGCCCGGCACGGTTCAATCAACAATTTCATGGCGAAGATTTCCGCCCTGGTGCCGATGGCCTTCGGGGCCTATTTGACCGGAACGGTGATGCCGCTTTACATGCTTCCGGAAGTGCGTTACAGCTACCGGTTGCGCCTGCCGGGGTCGGTGATTCAGACCAACGGAGTGCGGGAATTGAACGGCGACCTGGTGTGGAATTTCATGGACCGGGATTTGGCGTTCACCGGGCAGTCGATGTGGGCGCGGAGTATTTTCATCCGCGAACCGGTGGTGTACGGTTTGGGATTGCGGGGGTTCCCGGCGAATTTGGGGGATGTGGACCGGGTGTTCGGATATTTGTTGACCCCGCAGGGTGCGCCGCGGGAAGCCCTGTTGAACGCGCTCCGCGACGGTGCGAATGCGCGCAGCATTGCGCCGGTAGAGGCGATTGCCGCCGACCCGAAGGCGGCGGACGGCCCGGCGGCGAAAGGCTTGTTGGAAATGTTCGAAACTCATAAATTGAACCAGGCGGCGCGTCAGCGCAATCCCGGCAAGCCGGAGGGCGAACAGCCGCCGCTACCGAGATGAGCCGCACCGGTATTATTCACGTTCCGAGTTCTGCCTACGAACCATCTCTCTCACACACCTCCTAAGAAGGTCATCCTCATACCCCTTTCCCAACGGACACTTCAATGCACTCTTTTCTCAATCCCTTGATCCTGGCCGCTGCCGCCGCCGGGATTTGTTTCTCCTTCTACAATATCTGCGGACGCATCGCGGTGGGCCGCGGGCTCCATATGCTGCACCTGGCGGCGGTGGTTGGCATACTCGGCGGAATATGGCTGACGCCGGGGGCGATCGCCGACATCCAGCGGGAAGGCGGTGGCATCCCCTGGATCATGGTCATCCTCGGCGCGACCAACGGGGCGGTGCGGTATCTGGGGACGATAGTCTGGAACAAAGCCCTGACCCTCGGCCCGTTGACGCCCCTGGCTTGCGCGACCAATCTGGGCTTCATCGTGACGATTCCCTATGTGTGGGTGATGCACGGGCAGAAGTCGGGGGCGGTGCATTGGGCGGCGGTGTTCCTGGCAATTGCGGCGGTGATTTTGGCGGCCAAGGCGAATACCGAGGCGTGCAAGATTTCCGCCCGGCTCAAGGGGAGGTCGCCGGAAGAATTGGCTAAAAGGATCGGCCTCGCCTATTTACTGGTCTTGTTCCTGTCGTGGGTGGCGGGGGGAGTGGGGAATGTCCTCATCAAGGATGTGGATCTGCTGCAGGCGCCGGACGGCCGGAGTTATTTGGAGATGTACGGCAATGTCTTCTGGATCTTCGAGTATTACACCTTGGGGGTGATGGCGGGACTGGACCGCCTGGTCGCCCGGGACCGCCCGGCGAATTGGCGGCTGGCGCTCGGCCTGGGGGCGATGGTGACGGCGACGGCGCTCCTGGGCATGGCGTTTTTGCGAATGGGGATAACCCTGCACCCGGCTATTTATTTTTCCACCTCCAACGTGACGGCGATACTGTTCTCGGTGCTGGTGGGAGCGCTTGCTTTCCGGGAAAGGCGGGTGATGTGGTGGTACCTGACCGCGGTCGTTTCGGTGGCGGTGGTGTTGTTGGCCAATTTTGGGGTATGAAAATATAAACGGAAATTTTATGGAAAAGTCCTAAAGCCCTTGCCGGATCCGCCGTTAATTATTGACATAACAGGGGGCAAGATAACGGCAAAATAACGGCAAAATAACGACAAGACAACGGCAAGATAGGGGAGGACCGACCATGAGCGCGATTCTAAAAAACCAGGGCAGGGTGCGAATCGGCAGTTTGGCGGTGCTTCGGGATTTGGTGTTGGACAAGCCGTCTATCCGCTTCCAGTCCAACGCTGACGCCGGAAAGCGGGCCGGCTGCAAAAGCGCCATGCTGCGGGTGGTGTCCATCGCCGCGACGGCGTTTGTCGAGTAGCAAGCCGTTTAGATGGGTAATTTACCGCATTAAACCATTGTATACCAATTCCGAGCCTCCCATTGCGGAGGCTTTTTTTTGTTGACGGAAAAATTTCCTCCAAAATAACTTTTGGGATTGCCAAAATGGTTAATAAAGGTACGATAAATTTTCCCTTAGCATTCCCTATGGTGAATTTTTTATTTTTACAGTGAGGAGATTTGTTATGCCGCGTACCCTGTCAGTGCTGTTCGCATTTGTTTTGGCTTGTTCCGCCGCCTGGGGCGCATTTACCCCGGATCCGCGCCTGGCCAATTCGCCCTTCCCGGTAGAAATTTCCGACGTCAAGTATGACGCCGCCCAGAACGCCACCCTGATTAGCGGCCGCGCCCTCAACCGCTCCGGTGTGGAACAGCCCGACGTCGGTCTCACCCTCACGTTTTATCGCGGCAATCAGCCCGCCGCCACCGCCACCACCGATCTCGGCCACATGCTCCCGGAAAACTATGCCTATTTCCACATCCTCGCCAGGGGGCAAAACCTCACCGACGCCACCAACTTCGGCGCCAACGTCACCCGCGGCATGCCCCGTGAAATTTCCGTAACCGATGCGCACGTCAACGAAGCCTATGTTCCCGAAACAGCCGTCGACGGCATCGTCCATTACGTCCAGAACGTCGCCCCGGTCGCGCCCCCGGTCGCCCAGCGCACCGAATGGCACGTCCAGGCGCCGGCCGTCTGGGAAGGCCACACCACCTACGCCCCCGGCACCACCTTCCCCGTCCACTCCGGCGATACCAAGTTCCCGATTGAACAGCTCCAGGTCCGTTCGCACCGTTTCCACCAGGGTTCGGAAGTCACCGGCCTCATCCACAACGTCACCAATGAAGATCTCTCGGACATCTGGTTCAAAATACTTTTCTACGATCAGAACGGTTCCCCCCTTGACACCGTCCGCACCCACGTCAATCACATCGGCCCCGGCCAAACCGTCGCCTTCACCGAAAACAGCCGCCGCGACGATCTCTCCAACTGGGCGTCGTACGTCATGACCCTGGACTCCGCGTACAAGGCCTATCTCCTCACCCGCGCCCCGGCCGTCCCCACCACCTACGCCACCGCCATCGCACCGCCGGTCGTCGAAACCCAGACCGTCACCCAGTATGTCCCCGAACCTTCGGTCGTAACCCAGGTCGTGGAACAGCCGGTCCGGGTTGTGGAACAGGTCGTGGAACAGCCGGTCCAGGTCGTAGCCCAGGTCCCGCAGGTGCAGACCCAGTACCAGGTCGTGGAACAGATTCCGCAGGTTCAGCTCGTGGCCCAGGTCCCGCAAGTGCAGTACCAAGTCCCGCAGGTGCAATACCAGGTTCCGCAGGTGCAGGTGGTCAACAGCGGCGTCTACGGCGCGTCCTATAACGCGGCGATGGCCAGCATGGAACCGAACGTCGGGCGCCTGGTGACCTTCGCCAACGGCCGGCGCGATTTCCACTTCGACAAGCTTTCCCTCGGCCACGATCACCGTACCGGCATGGTGTCGAAAGCGGCGGCGCTCCTGCAAAATAACAGCGGCCACAACCTCAACGGCGTCCACTCCTTCACCGCCGTGTTTTTCGATCACAACCACAACAAGATCGGTTCCATGAATTTCCACACCGCCGACCTTACCAACAACGACAGCGTTTGGGTCAAGGTCGACGGCCTGCAGGGCAATTTCCGCCACACCGACCGTTATGAATTGTACATCAACAATTGAGTGAAGTTATGCAAAACGCCATAATCAGGCGGGAACTCCCCAGCATCGCTTGATTGGTAAGATTGCCTGCCGAAGCGCCCCGGTAAAATCGGGGCGCTTCGCTTTTGTTTGAAAGAACCTGTGCCGAAAGGGAAATTTGTCACCGGGGTTTTCGTTTCCTCAAGGCGGGGGATTCCACCATGACAGCCGCGCGGATATTTCGCATAGCGCTATTTATGTCAGCCGCGCCGTTGGTCATGGCTGCGTGCAACGTGCGTTACGACGACAATTATCATTACCAAAACCCGGCTTATCGGACCGAAAGCGCCTTAAGGCCGAATCCGCCCAGTCCGGTTTATCAGAACCAGGCCGAGGAATACCCGGCATACTCGAACCCAGTCTATACCCAACCCGGGGATCCCGCCTGGATTGAAGTCTATCCCGGCCCCGAGAGTAACAGCCACCAGGCCGACGACTACGCCCCGCCGCAACCTTATCCCTATCATTCGGGAGCGATTCCGCATGCGGTTCCTCCGGCCGAAAGCCACCCTCCGGCCCTGCCGACCCAGGGTAATGAAGGAAACGGCCGCCTGCCATTTGGCCTCCGCCTCGACCCGCAGGGCGATCCGGAGCGGCCGATTCGTGCCGAGAACCTGGCCGGCGACCCGAGGACGAATCCGAGCCCCCGGGATCTCCGCGAAGCCCGCGCCTTCACCCAGGCCCAGGCGGATTTGTACCAGCAGGGCGGCGGGATAAAATACCGCGCCGACGGTTCCGCCAGCAATCCCAAGGATGTCGATTACATTTCCGAAAAACGGGCCTTGCGCATCGAATATTATGCCGACCCCGCTTTGAATTCCGCCGACGGCATGCCCCGCGCGCTTGATTTGGTAATCTACCATTTGTCGAACCGGAACGCCTTCGACAGCCTCGCCAAAAGCGGCGAAGGCCGGCTGACGCTTTTGGAAGGCGAGGAGTTCGATCCGTCGGTTAAAGGGGTGGACCGCTTTTGCCTTCAGCCGGGCGAACAGGGGAACTGGGAAATAGACCGGCCGGAGGACGGCAAATACATCGCCGTGGTCGCGGGTTATCCGGACATCAAAACTTACGTCAAGGAATACGGTCTGGGGAACTGGACCAAAAAGGGGAAGACGGATTTCGCGGTGGGATTCGGGGTGAAAACCAGCACTGAAATGTACATGCCGCTGCCGCTCAGCTTACGGATGGACCTGGGCGCCAAGACCATGCTGGTCCTGAACACCGACCGGATCTACGACAATCTCCGGAATGTCGCCCGCCTGACCGCCGGGGAATTCCGCTATGCCTCCACCGCCGCGGTATTCGGCGGCAAAGGAAAATAGCGGCACGGAACGCTTTCCCGCATCCACCGGAGACGTGGGGAAAATTCACGTGTCCTGTCCGCGCCTGGTTGACGCCAAAGTTAAAAGCAAAATAATGGAGTGGTTGAGGAGTTCCCTTTTTCGTCCCTCTTCCTCTTAGGAGCCACGCCATGACCATCCCGAAACGTAATTTCGGAAAAACCGGCCTTTCCACTTCCATTCTGGGCTTCGGAGCCATGCGCCTGCCGCTCCTGGACCCGCGGGACAAAACCTCCATCGACATCCCGCAGGTCGGGAATATGCTCCATACCGCCATCGACCAGGGCGTGAATTACGTCGACACCGCTTTTCCCTATCACACCAACGATTTTACCCAGCCCGGTTTCTCGGAACCCGTTATCGGCAAGGCCCTCGCCGGCGGTTACCGGGAAAAAGTCGTCCTCGCCACCAAGCTCCCCCTCTGGCATGTGGAAACGCGCGCCGACATGGACCGCATTCTCGACCAGCAGCTGGAACGCCTCGACACCCATTACCTCGACGTCTACCTCGCCCACAACCTGAACTGCCACGTCTGGCCGAAAATGAAAGAGTTGGGACTCATCCCCTTTATGGAAGGCGCCATCAAGGACGGCCGCATCCGCCACTTCGGTTTCTCCTTCCACGACAGCCTGGAACTCTACCGCGAAATCATGGACGCCTACGATTGGGAAATTGCGCAAATCCAGTTCAATTACCTCGACACTTCCTATCAGGCCGGCGAGGAAGGCTATCGGCTGGCCGCCGACCGGGACGTGGCGGTGGTGGTGATGGAGCCGCTGCGGGGCGGTTTCCTTATCAATAATGTCCCCGAGAAGCTGCGCGGATTGCTTAAGGAAATCCACCCGGACTGGTCCCTGGCCGATTGGGCCTTCCGCTGGGTCTATTCCCACCCGGGCGTGGGGACGGTCCTGTCGGGGATGAGTAATTTCCAGCAGGTCGAGGAAAACCTCCGCATCGCCGCGACTCCGGCGCCGTTCGGCGCGGCCGAGCAGGAAGCGTTGGCACAGGTGCGGAAGTATTTCTCAGAACACCAGATGGTCAACTGCACCGCCTGCGGCTACTGCCTACCCTGCCCCAGCGGCGTGGTGATTCCCAAAGTATTCACCTACTATAACGAATACCATATGGAAGACAGCCCCGACATGCATTGGCGGGCCACGATGATGTACCAGCACACCCTGAAGGAAGGGGAACGCGCCGACAAATGCGTGGGCTGCAAGGCCTGCGAGGAGCGTTGCCCGCAGCACCTCCCCATATCCGAGCTAATGCCGGAGGCGGCGAAGACCTTCGCGGGGGCCTGAAATACCGGGAACGACGCGTAATTGGGAAATCCGCATTAACACAGAGGACACAGAGTTCACAGCGGGCACAGAGAACCACAAAACCACATTTATTATTTACTTGCCAGTATCGCGGTTAGTTGGTTATTGCGGTTCTCTGTGCCCTCTGTGTTAATAGCATATTCTCCATTTCCTTCCGCGACCGGCATACCTACCTCTCACCCCACCATAATCCTGCCCAGCGGCCGGTTGATGCTGACCTTGGTGACCGGCACCATCCATAGCGCTATGGATAAGGGACCGAGACGCCCGACAAACATCGACAACATAATCCACAGCCGGCTGGCGGTGGTGAGGTCCGGCGTGAAGTTCATGGTCAGACCGACCGTGCCGAAAGCCGAGACCTGCTCGAACATCAGCACCTCCAGGTCCACGTCCGGGTGGATGATGGAGAGGATGAACACGCCCACCGTAAGCCAGATCATGGTTACGGCCATGAGAATCCGGGCCCGGCTCACCAGGTCGGGGGCGATGGTGTAGCCGAAGAGGTTCACGTTGTGGTCGTTCCTGAGGTTCGCCTGGATGCGCGCGACCCAGATGGCGAGGGAGGTTGTTTTTATGCCGCCGGCGCAGGAGCCCGGCGAGCCGCCGATGAACATGATTAGGCAAATGAACAGGGCGGATGGGAGGGGCAGGTGATCCTGCTTGACGATACTGAAGCCGGCGGTGCGGCCGGAGATGGTTTCAAACACCGCCTCCCAGGGGCTGTAGGTGCTGATGTCGGTCCCGAGAAACCAGAAGACCAGGGTGCCGGTGACGATAATCGTGACGGTGAGGGTCAGGACGACGCGGGTGTGGAGGGAAATCCACTTCGGTTTTTTGCTGTGGCTGCGGATATAACCGGGGAGGCGGTAAAGCTCGTTCAAGACCATGAAGCCGATGCCGCCGAGAGTCACCAGGATCAAAATGAGGATGAGAAAGGGGTAATTGTCGAGGTGGGATTGAAGGTCGTCCCGGTACAGGGTGAAGCCGCTGTTGCAGAAGGCGGAGGAGGAATGGAAGATGGCGGACCAGATCATGAAGGGGCGTTCGGAAGGGGTGTGCCAATGCCGGGGGATGAGGGTGATCGCCATCAACACGGCCCCGATGGCCTGGATGGACAGGGTGACGCGGAGGATTTGCGCAAAGGTGCGGCGGAATTCGCTGGCGGCGTCGTTTTGGTAAATCGCGTCGGCGGTGGCGACTTGCTGTTCGAGGGGGATTCTCCGGCCGAAAAGGCGGAAGCCGAGACTGGCGAAGGTCATGATGCCCATGCCGCCGATTTCCATCAGGGCGAAGATGACGAACTGGCCGTGGAAGGAAAAAGTGTCGTGGACGTTCACGACCGAGAGGCCGGTGACGCAGACGGCGGAGACGGCGGTGAAGAGGGCGGAGATGAAGTCGAGGTGGATCGCCTCGGAAGTGTGGGACACGGGCAGCCATAGGAGGAAGCTACCCACCAGGGTGGCGAAGCCGAACCACATGAAAACCAGGTAAGCCGGGGTAAGGCGGTGTTTTGGGGGACGCTTTCTGCGAAGGTGCACAGCGGTCACTCCTTCCCGAAGGGGTTTTCCGCTTCCCCGAGCGTTTCCAGGCTTTCCTTTTTACCGATGACCAGGAGGGCGTCGGAATCCTTCACGACAAAGCCCGGCCCGGGGAGGAAGACGGTGCGTTCGGGGATGTGCTCCTTCACGGCGATGACGAAGATGTCGAAACGTTTGCGCAGATCCAGTTGCAGAAGTGTTTTCCCCAGGGCCCAATCGGGCGGGGTGATTTGCATGACCATGTAATTGTCCGAGAGCGGGATATAGTCGAGGAGGTTCCGGTTCACCAGTTGCGTCGCGAGCCGGGAGGCTGTTTCCCGTTCGGGGAAGACGATGGAGTCGGCGCCAATGGCTTTGAGGATTTCCGCGTGGTCGCGGCTGGTGGCCTTGGCGTGGATGTGGGGTAGTTTCAAGCGGCGCAGGTGGAGAACGGTCAGGATACTCGCCTCCATGTTCTCGGACATGCAGACTACCGCCTCGTCGAAGTCCTCGCCGACGACGGTGGAGAGGCTGGCGAAATCGCGGGAATCCAGGCAATAGGCCCGCTGCACCAGATCGCCGACCTCATTGACGATGGACTGGTTTTTGTCGATGGCGAGTACTTCGCAGTCCTTGGCGAGTTCGACCGCCAGGTGTCGGCCGAATTGTCCGAGACCGATGACGCAGATGCGTTGATGTTTGGCCATGCAGAAGCTCCGAAAAGGCGGATTGACGAATGTTCCGAATTTGCCCCGCTCCGGCGGCGTGAAGAACAATCCTCACCATTGTCCGGATTTTTACCGGCATTGCCACATTTTATGCCGCCAATTCCGACAGTAATCGATACTGGGTGAGGCGCTGCAGCGCCAGGAGTCGCAAGGAGGCAGTATATGAGCGGTCCCGCCAATTTCCAGGGTAAACTCCCGAACCTTACCGTTGACGACGCGGTCATGCTTCTCATCGATCATCAAAGCGGTTTGTTTCAAATCGTCAAGGATATTCCTCTCCCGCAACTTCGCGCCAATGTGGCGGCGCTGGCCAAGGCGGCAACGGCGGCAAAGATGCCGGTCGTCACCACCGCGTCCGTCCCGCAGGGTCCGAACGGCCCCTTGATTCCGGAAATCCACCTTTTCGCCCCGCATGCCAAATACGTCGCCAGGCGCGGCGAAATCAACGCCTGGGAAAATCCCGATTTCGTCAAGGCGGTTGAGGACACCGGCCGGCGAACCCTGGTCATCGCCGGCACGGTAACGAGCGTCTGCCTGTCCTTCCCGGCGATAAGCGCGGTCACGGCCGGCTACCGGGTTTTTGCGGTGGTCGACGCCTCGGGGACGGTCTCGCCCCTGGCCGCCGACCTGGCGGTGGCGCGGATGGTTCAGTCCGGGGTGATTCCCCTGGATACCATGGCGGCCCTGTCGGAAATCCAGAAAACCTGGAACCGCCCGGACGCTATGGAGTGGGCCGGGCTTTACGCCCTGGCGGTTCCGCATTATCAGCTGCTAATCGAGAGTTACCAAAAATCCCAGCAGGTGGCGAAGGAAGGGGAAGCCTTCGATTCGCACCGGAAGTGATGGCGGCGGATCCGGAACCTCTCCATCATTATGTAAATAACTGGACTTTTGCAAAATCACCATTCAAACCGCCGAATGGCGATTTTGTAAAATCAAAAACCCTTGAAATCCGGGCAAAAACGATTTTCGCAAAGTGGCGATTGGCGTTTAAATCGCCACTTTGCAATAGTTCAGTAAAGCCAAGGCGCCTCTAAAAACAGCCGTTTTTAGAGCCGTGCGAGTTACGATTCGTTGGCTCCCCTAGACCGGACACGCCTCCTCGTCGCGGCAACCCGAGGCGTAGCGCATGATCTTTTCCTCCGACAAACCGTTCGCCCGGGGGATGAGCGCCTGAACCATCCCCTCGCACATCACCGCCACCCGGTCGGCCATGGCCAGCACTTCCGGCAGCTCCGAGGAAATGAGGATTATCCCGATGCCCTCGTCCGCCAGCCGGCGAATCAGGTTGTAGATTTCCGACTTCGCCCCGACGTCGACGCCGTGGGTCGGCTCGTCCAATATCAGCAGCTCCGGCTTCACCGCCAGACAGCGGGCGAGGATGGTCTTCTGTTGGTTGCCGCCGGACAGGCTTTTTACCGGGTTCGCGAGGGAAGCCATCTTAATGGACAGCAGATCCCGGTAACGCCGGACCGTTTCCTCCACCCGGATGCCGTCGATTAGCCCGCACCATTTCATGTAGGGTAAAGCGCCAATCGACATGTTGAAGCGGATCGGCAGGCCCATGAAGAGGGAGAGGCGTTTCCTGTCCTCCTGAAGCATGACCACGCCCGCGTCCATCGCTTGCTTGGGGGAAGCGAAATGCACTTCGGAACCTTTGTACCAAACCCGCCCCGACTCCAATGCCATGCCGCCGACCAGCGCACGCATCACTTCCGAACGCCCCGCCCCTACCAGGCCCGCAAAGCAAAGTATTTCCCCCCGCCGCAGATCGAAGGAAACGTCCTGGAAGCCCTTGCCGCACAGCTTTTCCACTTTAAGGAGCGTCTCCTTCCCCGGCGTCCGTTCGACGTGGCGGCGGTCGAGTTCGCGGCCGACCATCATCTGGATGAGCCGGTTTTCGTCGGCTTCGCCCCGGGCCAGGGTGCCGATGTATTTGCCGTCGCGGAGCACGGTGATCCGGTCGGAAATCCGCACCACTTCGTCAAGCTTATGGGAAATGTAGACGATGGCGATGCCGGAACTTTTCAGCCGTTCGATCACCCCGAAGAGCCGTTCGGTCTCGGCCGGGGACAGGGAGGAGTTCGGTTCGTCCATGACGATGATGGCGGCGTTTTTGCTGACCGCCTTGGCGATTTCAATCAATTGCCGCTGGGAAATGGGCAGGCGGTCCATGCGGGTGCGTGGGTCAACATACAAGCCTACCGCCGCCAAATCCTTTTCGGCGCGGCGGTACAGTTCCTTCCAGTGAATCACTCCCAGCCGTTTCGGCATGGCGCCCATGTACAAATTTTCCATCACCGACAGGCTGGGAAGGGCCGACAGTTCCTGGTAGATGATGGTGATGCCGGCGGCCATGGAGTCGGTCGGATTGGCGAAATGCACTTCGCGGCCGCGGTAGACGATACTGCCGCCGTCACGGGCATGGACGCCGCCGAAGATTTTCATCAGGGTGGATTTTCCCGCCCCGTTTTCGCCGACCAGGGCGTGCGTTTCGCCGGCGTTGACGGCGAAGTTGACGTTGTCCAGGGCGGTCAGGCCGCCGAAGCGTTTGGTCACGCCCCGCATGGCGAGGATGGGTTCGTTAGGCATTAAGCAAATCCCAAACAGGAGGTGAACATTTCCTTGAAAGGCGTGTCTCCGAACCCTGTCACGCCGGGACCTTCCCCCACCGTCATCCCGGCGTCTGTGCGTTGAACCGGGGGGGAAAACGCCGGCGTGCCGGGATCCAGCGAGGTAAACAGCCGCTACGCTGATTTGTTGCAACCACACTTCAATGTTGGGTCAAGATATTTTTGTTTCGTAGCAGATGTTTTCACCACTGGGTCCCGGCACGCCACTGTTTACCCCCCGGTTCAACGCACAGACGCCGGGATGACGTTGGGGGGAGGTATGCAGTGAAAGCAGATTCGGAGACCCGAGGAACATTTTTTATTTGTTCGGGTCAACCCATCCGGCTGGCGGAGTCCAGTGTTCCAGGTAATTCGCCTTGGTGACGAAGGGCATGGGGTTGTACAGCTTGGCCGCCGGGGGAACCACGCCGTCGACCAGATAATTGAAGAGGCGGACCGCCGGGTCGTGGCCTTGGGCGAAGGGGCCCTGGCCGATGGTGCCGGTGATGACGCCCTTGGCGACGTATTCCATCACTTCGTCCATAAAGTCGTAGCAGACGAACTTGATGATGCCGGTCTTGCCCTTTTCCTCGATGGCGCGGGCGGTGCCGAAGGAGCCGCCGGCGGCGCTGAAGACACCGGCCAAATCGGGGTAGGCCATCATGAAGTCCTGGGCCTGGCCGTAGGCGATGTCGGCCTGGTCGCGCGTCTCCACCCGGGCGACGATTTCCGCCTTCGGGCAGAATTTCTTGAGCGCTTCTTCGAAGCCGAGGCGGCGGGCTTCAAGCCCTTCCACCGAGAAGAAACCGGTCTGGATGGCGACCTTGCCGCCCTTGTCGCCGAGAAGCTTCGCCATGGTCTCGCCGGCGACGTTCCCCTGCAGGTACAGGTCGGCGCCGACGAAGAACAGGCGCTTGTTGGGCTCGTTCGTTTCGACGTTGAAGGTGGCGACCGGGATGCCGGCGTCCACGGCGCGGTTGATATAGGTGACGAGGCCCGAGTCGCCGGCGACGGTGGCGATGGCGTCGTACTGCTGGGCGATGCAGGCGTCGATGGTGTTGCCGAAGAAGTCGGAAGTGTGCTGATCCCCGGCCGGGACAATCCAGTCCACGGTGCAATTTAGCGGGGCGAGTTCGGCCTTGGCCTTCAGGGCGCCTTCCTTCACGGGAATCCAGAAGGGGTTGTTTTCCATGCCGATGACGGCGATTTTGATGGGGGTGGGGGATTTTTTGTCAACCGGCTTGACCACTCCGGCGTCGGCCGGGGCGACCAGGACCGAATCGAAAGCCGGCCCGGGCGGGAGCTTCCTTTTTTCGCCGGCCAGGCCGTAGCCGAGCATGGCCGTCAGGGCGAACACCAAGGCGATTTTGGCGAACAAACGCATAGCATCTCCTTTACAAGTGTGTTAACCGGAAAACAAGCCCGTGGTCGGGCGGATAGCTAAACTCACCCCTGCCCGCGCCGGCGGAGGCCGTCCATGGCCACGGCCAGGATGATGACCACGCCGATGGAGACGGTCTGCATGTAGACGGGGAGGTGGAGGAGGACGAAGGCGTTTTTGAGGACCGCCATGATGGCGGCGCCGATGACGGCGCCGATGATGGTGCCTTCGCCGCCGGAGAGGCTGGTGCCGCCGATGATGACGGCGGCGATGACGTCCATTTCCGAGCCGGAACCGGCGTTGGTGACGGCGGCGCCGACCAGACCGCTGTTCATGAGCCCGGCGAGGGCGCAGAGGAGCCCAGTAAGGGTGAAGACGAAAATCTGCACGAAGTGGACGTTCACGCCGGTGAGGCGAGCGGCTTCGGCATTGGAGCCGACGGCGTAAATCTGCCGGCCGAGGACGGTGTAACGGAGGAACAGGGTGAAGAGAACCACCAGGGCGAACATGATGACGACCGGCATGGGGATTTGAAAACCTTCCCAGCCGATGCGGCCGATGCCAATGAAATTAACCAGTTCGTTTCGCATGGGGATGTTCGAGGCGACAGTCCCGCGTATTCCCGTGGCGAGGAGGTAGGTGAGGCCGCGCCCGATGGAAAGCATGCCGAGGGTGGTGATGAAGGGGTTGACGTTCAGCTTGGTGATGATTAACCCGTTGATTAGGCCGATGAGGGCGCCCAGGACCAATGCGGCGGGAATGGCGAGCCAGGCGCTGTGCCCGGTCAGGAAGACCTCGGCGGCCGGAAGCATCATGCGGGCGGCGAGCATGGAGGTGATGCCGAGGGTGGAGCCGATCGAGAGGTCGATGCCGCCGGTGACGATGATCATGGTCATGCCGATGGCCATGACAGTGATGCTGGACATGTTCCGTAGGACGTTGAAGATATTTTCCTGGCCGAGGAAATAGGGGCTCTCGAGGGACATGTAGACGACCAGGACGACAAGCGCGAAGAAGACGCCGGTTTCACGCCGTTGGAAGAGGCGTTTCCAGGTCGATTCGCGAAAAGGGGCGGATCCTGCGGTCATGGGAAGGCAGTCCTTGTGGGCAGGGGATCGGGCGAGACCGTCACCGGGTTTTCAATAATATTCATCCTCAAATCGTGCCGTGTTTCCCGGAAAAGTCAAGGCGGTCCCACCGGCATTCGCGTGCATCGGGGATGGTTTTAACCAGCGGCGGCTGCAAGCAGGTATAAGGTATACGGACCGCAGGTCCCCGGCCGCCTATTCGATCTGCGCGAAAAACTGATCCGCCGCGAAAAACGCCGCTCCCACCACGCCCTGCTGTCCTAATTGCGAATAGATGATTTGGACGCCCTTGTCCATATTCAGGAGCGATACGCTCCGGACCCGCTCGCGGAGGCGCTGCAGGAAAAATTCGCCCGCCCCCGCGTATTCCCCTTGGATGATGATCAGTTCCGGATCGCAGACCTGCACCACGTTGTTGATGGCCATGGCCATGTATTTCGCCGACCGGTCCAGGAGCTCCCGGCAGTAGGCGTCGCCGGCGTCGGCGTGGCGGAAAATGTCCTCGTAGGTAGCGTCGGCCGGATCCTTATTGGCGAACAGGGTCGAAGTCCGCTGCTCCGCCGCTTCGCGGCGGGCCCGCTCCAGCATGCGCACCAGGGAGACGGCCGGTTCCAGGCAGCCCCGGCCGCCGCAGGCGCAAACCGCCTCGGCCTCGAGCTCGACCTGCATGTGGCCGATTTCGCCGGCCAGGCCCTTCTTCCCCCGGACCGGCACGCCGTCCCAAACCAGACCGGCGGATATGCCGTCGGGTTCGGTGCCGATGACCATGAAGCGGGACAAATTCCGGGCCGCGCCGATTTTCATTTCGGCGTAGGCCTGATGGCGAATCCAATTGTCGACGTGCAGGGTAAGCCCGGGCGGGAAGCGTTCCCGCAGCATCTCCATCACCGGCGCGAGGCTTCCCCACGAGGCGAAATGGGGCGAGGTGAGGATGACCCCGGCTTGCGAATCGGTGACCCCGTTCGTGCCCAGGACCACCGCCGCGAACTGGCCGGAGTTCACTTTCAGGCCGGCGGACATTTCCGAGAAAGCGGTGCGGGCGAGGTCGAGGATGGCTCCGAGCGGCGTGTCCTTGGCATAGGGAAGGCGCTGCTGAAGGACGATTTGCGCACCGAGATCGGTGACGGCGGCAAGGAGGGACGTTTCGAAAATCTGGGCGCTGAAAATCAGCCGGTAGCCGGCGTTCAGGCGGAACAGGTTCGGCTTCTTGCCGACCTCGCCGGACGCTTCGCCCTTCCCCGCCGGACTCAGGAGGCCCGAGGCGAGGTAATGGTCGACGATTTTATGGACGGTCATCCTGCTGAGGCCGGTCGTCTCGGCGAGACGCAGGACATCTACCGGGCCGCTGCTCCTGAGGAGCCCCAGTACCAGCCGGCGATTGACTTGCTTGATGTGTTGATTGGCTACCTGGACCACGTGCGCCCTTGTCATGCAGTCATCCGTATAAAAAAGGGGACGGGCTGAAGCACCCGTCCCCGCGCCGCATTCACGTCAGGGTAACCCTATTTGACCCATTCGTCAATATTCGCGCTGGAAACGAAGCCCATCGGCGTGTCGATGCGCTTGGGGATGCTTTCGCCCTTTTTCAATTTGGCCGCGTTCTGCACGCACAATTCGCCCATGCCGAAGGGGCTCATCGAAACGAGTCCGGCCAGCCGGCCGTCCTTGATGGCCTTGAGGGCGCTCTTCTCCTGGTAATATCCCACCACCTTGCAGTTGGAGCGGTCGGCCTCGACCGCTTCGAGGGCGCCCATGGCCATTTCGGCATTGATGGCGAAGAGGGCGGCGAGGTCCGGGTTCGAGGTGAGGATGTTTTCGGTGACGGTCATGGCGAGGGAGCGTTCGGAGTTCGCGGGCTGTTCGGCGACGACTTGGATGCCGGGGTATTTGGCGAGAATGTTCTTGCAGCCCTTGATGCGGTCGATGGAGGTCTGGTGGCCCATCACGCCGCCGATGAAGGCGACCTTGCCCTTGCCGTCCAGGACTTTGGCGATGTACTTGCCGGCCTCTTCGCCGCCCTTGATCTCGTTGGTGCCGATGAAGGCGGTTTTGCCTTCCCACGGGGTGTCGGTGTCGAAGACGATGACCGGGATGCCGGCCTTGGCGGCGGCTTCCATGGCGGGGATGAGCTCCTTGGAGCCGCAGGGGGCGAGGCAGAGGACATCGATGCCTTGGACGACGGAATCCTCGACGATCTGGACCTGCTGCTGGACGTTGATTTCGCGATCGGGGGCGAGAACCGAGAGGTTGACGCTCCCCAGTTCGGCGGCCGCCTTTTCGGCGCCGGAACGGACCTGGGTCCAGAATTCGCTGTCCATGGCTTTGCAGACGACGGCGACGCGGACGCTGTCGGCGGCTTGTCCCGCGGCGTAGCCGGTGAACAGACCTGCGGCGAGGAGGCAGGCGACGAGCACTTGTTTCAGCATGGCGGATCTCCTTGACTTTGAAATGAGAGGGAAACGGGCTAGCGGGCTGTTTTTTGACAAACTACAGTGGCGAACGAATTTGCTAATCGACCATTTCAACTGAAGCGGCGGAGGTGTCGCGGGCGTAGGTGCGTCTGACGGAGGCAAGTTGCGTGCGAGTGTGGGTTAGATAAAGTGCACCATACCGCATTTTTGCAAAAAATCAACCGTTTTATTTGAAAATATATTTTATCCCGCATTTTATACATGAATTAAAGGCGTTTTATATATTGCCTTTTGTTTTGTAGGGGTTATAATCGCCAATAAGCGCATCACCCCGAAAACACCCCGCCCCACCAGGAGAACCCGCAATGAAAACCGTTGGAATCGGACTCGCCGGCGCCGGATTCATGGGACGCACCCACTCCATGGCCTTCAAAAATATCCCCGCCATTTTCGGTGGCGACCTCGTCCCCACGCTCGAAATCGTCGCCGACGTCGATCCGGAAAGCGCCAAAAAAGCCGCCGAAATATTCGGCTTCAAACGCTGGACCACCAATTGGGAGGAGGTGGTGAAACACCCCGGCGTCCAGCTCGTCGACATCACCACCCCAAACAGCTCCCACTGCCCCATCGCCATCGCCGCCGCCCAAAACGGCAAGAACGTCCACTGCGAAAAACCCCTCGCCCTCGACGCCGCCGAAGCCAGGAACGCCACCGCCGTAATCGAAAAAGCCGGCGTAATCAGTTCGGTCGGCTTCAACTATGTGCAAAACCCCATCCAGGCCTATGTCAAAAGCCTCATCGATTCGGGGGAACTCGGCCGGGTCGTCAATTTCCGCGGCTGCTACGACCAGGACTATTACGCCGAGGACGGCACCATGCACACCTGGCGCTTCCTTAAGAGCGCCTCCGCCTCCGGCGCCCTCGGCGACCTCGCCTCCCACAGCATCAGCCTCGCCCAGTTCCTCGTCGGCGACATCAGCGGCGTCTGCGGCATGACCAAAATCATCGTCCCCGAGCGCCCCGATCCCAAAAATCCGCAAACGAACCTGCCGGTCGAAAACGACGATCTGGTCCAGTTCATGTTCACCCACGCGAACGGCGCCATCGGCACCATTTTCTCGAACCGCCTTGCCGCCGGCCGCAAAATGGCCCTCGCTTACGAAATCCAGCTCACCCGCGGCTGCATCGTCTTCACCCAGGAGCGCCAGAACGAGGTGCAAATCTATCGCCACGACGATCGCCCGCTCGAACGCGGCTTCAAGACCGTCCTCATCGCCCCCGGCCACGGCGAATACGCCCACTTCTTCGGCGGCGCCGGCATCGAACTCGGCTACTCCGACCTGAAAACCATCGAGCTCTATCACGCCATCCGCCACGCCGACGCGAAAACCCCGAACCCGATCGATTTCCGTTTCGGCTGCAAGGTGAACATGGTCATCGACGCGGTCCTCGAATCTGCGGAGCGGAACGCTTGGGTGGCGGTGAAGTGAGGGGCGAAAAATTTCTCTCAATCCACAGGAAGGATGGTTATGAAAATCGGCCTGGTAACGGACTGCCTGGGCGGTATGCCGTTCGAGAAAATGCTGGAAACCTGCCGGGATATGGGTGTGGCGGAAGTGGAACTCGGCTGCGGGAACTGGTCGTCGGCGCCGCACGTGAACCTGGACGAACTCCTGGAAAATGCCGCGAAACGCCGGGAAATGCAGAAACTCCTGGAAAAATACGGCCTCGCCGTCTCCGCCTTCAATTGTTCCGGAAACCCCCTCGCCCCCGGCGACTGGGGGAAACGCGAAGACGCGGTGACCCGGAAAACCTTCCGCCTGTCCGAACTCTTTGGCTTGAAAACGGTGGTGATGATGTCCGGGCTGCCCGCCGCCGGCCCGGACGACAAATTCCCCAATTGGGTCGTCACCAGCTGGCCGCCGGAAACGCAAACCATCCTGGACTACCAGTGGAACCGGGTCGCCATTCCTTATTGGCAGGAAATCGTCAAGGCGGCGCGCGCGCACGGCGTCACCCGCCTGGCCCTGGAACCCCACGGCGGCCAGCTCGTGCACGACCTGGAAAACTTCCGCCGTCTCCGGGACGCCACCGACGCCACGGTCGGCTTCAACCTCGATCCCAGCCACCTGTTCTGGATGGGCGCGAATCCCCTGCGGGTGGCGCGGGAACTGGGCGAAGCCGTCTACCACGTCCACGTCAAGGATGTGCGCACCGAAATGCCGGCCGAAGTGAACACGCTGCTCGACGGCAAACACGTCAGCGAGTTCCGGAAGCGGTCCTGGAACTTCGCCATTCCCGGCTACGGCCACGACGAACGCTGGTGGCGGGAGTTTTTCGTCACCCTGAAAATGGGCGGCTACGACGGGGTGCTGAGTATCGAGCACGAGGACTATACGGTCGAGCTGCTGCCGGCTTTGAAAAAAAGCGTGGAATTGGTGCGAAACAATATGCCGTAATTCGCCGCTACTACATCCTTCCCAACCCATGCAGCCGCCGGCGCCGGAGCGCCCCGGCCTTGATTCCCCCGTGCCGCATGATGAGGTATTGGAACGAATCCACCAGCGCCTGGCAGCTGGCGTTCAGGATGTTGTCCGAGACGCCCACCGTCCCCCAGGTGTCCCGGCCTTCGCGGGACTGGATGACCACCCTGACCCGCGCGTCCGCCGCCGCCTGGGCGTTGACGATGTGGACGCGGTAATCGACGAGCCTGAGGTCGTGGGAAAAGGGGTAGACGTGCACCAGCGCCTTCCGGAGCGCTAGGTCGAGGGCCGCCACCGGCCCGTGCAGCGCTTCCGAAACGGTGTGGAGCTCGATGTCACCGACCCGGATTTTCACCGACGCCTCCGAAATCGGCGGCGCGTCCGAACGTTCCTCCGAGGAGGCGCGGAAGCCGAGTAAATCGAAGGCCGGCTCGTAAATCCCCAGGGTCTTCTTGACCAGGAGTTCAAACGAGGCGCTGGCGTTTTCGAAGGCGTAACCCGCGTTTTCGAGGCGCATCACTTCCTCGAGGACTTTTTTCTGCTCGGCCGGGTTGTCGGCCAGCTTCGGATAGCGGGCGATGATGCTGGAGCGGCCGGACAGTTCGGAAATGAGAATCCGCCGGTTGTTCCCCACCTTTTCCGGCGGGAAGGCCTCGTAGGTCAGGTCGTTCCTGGCCATCGCCGCGACGTGGAGGCCGCCCTTGTGGGCGAAGGCGCTGTCGCCGACGAAGGGCTGGTGGTTGCGGCGGGGCAGATTGGCCAGTTCGTAGGCGAAACGGCTGGTGGAGGTGAGCTTCCTGAGATTCTTCGCCCCCAGGCAGTGCCGGCCGCAACGCAGTTCCAAGAGAGGCGCCACCACGCACAGGTCGGCGTTTCCGGTCCTTTCCCCGAAACCGTTCAAACAGCCGTGGACCATGCCGGCCCCGTGCAGGACCGCTTCGACCGAGTTCGCCACCGCCAGGCCGGCGTCGTTGTGGCAGTGGATGCCAATCATGATTTCCGGGAAACGTTCCCGTACCGCGTCCACGGCCGAAGTCACCTCGTGGACCAGGCTGCCGCCGTTGGTGTCGCAGAGGACCAGGGCGTCGGCGCCGCCCTGGACGGCGGCTTCCAGGGTCGACAAGGCGAAGGCGGCGTTGTCGCGGTATGAATCGAAAAAATGTTCGGCGTCGAAAAACACTTCCGGCAGGTGCTTTTTCAGGAACGCCACGGACGAGCCGATCATGTCCAGGTTTTCTTCCGGAGTCACCCGCAAGGCGTCACGGACATGCAGTTCCCAGGTTTTTCCGACAATGCAGGCGGCGTCGGCATTCGCGTCGATGATGCTGCGCAGATTCGCGTCCACCGCCGCCTTCGCCCCGCTCCGGCGGGTCGAACCGAAGGCGGCCAGTTTGGCGTGCTTCCGCCTCACGCCCCGCATCACCCGGAAAAACTCAGCGTCCTTCGGGTTCGAGCCCGGCCAGCCGCCTTCGATGTACGCCACCCCGAGGGCGTCCAGGGCCTGCGCCAGCCGCACCTTGTCCTCGAGGGCGAAATTCACCCCTTCGCCTTGCGATCCGTCGCGGAGGGTGGTGTCGTAAAGCAGAACCTTCCTAGAACCGGTCATAATATATTTTGTCCCGCGCCATGCCTTTTTCGCAGAGAAGTTTGAGGCAGGCCCCGATCATGCCGGGACCGCCGCACAGGTAGCCTTCCGCGTCGGAAAGATCCCCGACATGCTTCGCCACCACGTCGGTGACCAGGCCGTACTCGTCGCAGACGCTGGAGCGTTCGTCGCAGCTCAGGGAGGGCGTGAACCTGAACCAGGGGTTCTGGTTGGCGATTTCCTTGAAGAGGTCCATGTAATACAAATCCGCCGGCGTGGCGGCGCCGAAGAAGAGGTGCACCGGCCGCTCGATCCCTTGGTCCAGCATTTCCTGCAGCATGCCGATGAACGGCGACAGGCCCGAGCCTCCGGCAATCCACACACAGGGGGCTTTGCCGGGGCGCAGGTAGAAGTCGCCGTAGGGGGCGATAAGGCCGAGTTCCATGCCGACCGCGGCTTTTTCGAAAAGGTAGGGGGTCATGATCCCCTTCGGATTCAGTTTGATGATGCAGTCGGCCCGGTCCTCGACTTGCGAGGGGGTCGAAAAGGAAAAGCAGCGCATGACCGTGGTTTTCGGCTCGGGGATTTTCGCGATCAGGGTCATGAACTGCCCCGCCTTGTGGGGGATGCGGTCGCCGGGCGTCAGCTTGAAGGAGAAGCGCCGGATGTCGTGGGTGAGGGGGATGACCTCGCGCAGGGTGACGGAACGCTCCTTCGCCCCGAAGACGTATTCGGGGACCGCCACCTCCAGATCCCCCGCCAAACGCAGCTGGCAGCCGAGGCGTTTCCCGGCGGCGCGTTCGGCCTCGGGAATCAACTTCACCTCGTTGTCGGTGAAGAGGTTCGCCTGCCCCTTCGTCACCGTGACCTTGCACTGTCCGCACAAACCCCGCGCGCCGCAGCCGGTCGGGAGGAGAATGCCTTTCATGCGCAAAGCCGCGTAGAGGGTCTGGCCCTGGCGGCATTCCAGTAGTTCGCGGCCGTTATTGAGATTGACGGAACAGGTTTTGATTTCCGACATGGTGGTTTTGCCTTTCTCATCCCGCGTTGTCGTTCAGGGCCAAATATTCCTTCACCGCTTCCAAAGCCGGATGGCTCTGCTCCCCGGTCAGGCGGACGAACTCCCGCAAGTGGAGGATTATCCGCATCCGTTCCTGGTTTTGCCCGGCGCTTTTCAGATACAGATCCGCCAGCTCCAGGTGGATTTCCGCAAGCATGGTGCGGTCGGCGTTTTCGCCGGCCTGTTGGAAAGCCCCGAGGAGTTCGTTCAGGACCGCCTGGCATTCCGCAATCCGCCCGTAGCGCCGCAGGGCCGACGCCAAGCGCAGCCGCGCGTCGTAATTGTGCGGCTGCTCCCTTATCACTTCCTGGAAGGCGTTGATGGCGGCGGTAAAATTGTTGTTGGCAGGGTTCGACTGCCGTAGCCCCCGTTCGTATTCGCAGGTGCCCATGTACAGGCGGGAACGCACGGTCATGGCGATGAGTTCCGGGTTGTCGCGCCGGTTCTCCTGGCCCTTCTGCCAGGCGGCCCGGAATTTGGGGAGGGCGGCGTCGGGATTTTTGAAGCCGTGGTAATGCACCCGGCCGAGATTGAACTGGATGACCGGATCGTCCGGCGCGAGCATCGCGGCGGTTTCCAGTTTAATCAGCGCTTCGCCCCATTCCTTTTGGTAGAGGAGAATCTGCCCCCAGAGGAGCCAGGCCTCGGCGAGGCGGTCGTCGTAAATGGTGGCTTCGCGCACGTTGTCGGAGGCGCGGGGATAGTTGTTCAGGTCCGAGTAGGCGAGGGCGAGCCAGAAATAGGCTTCGGCGTTCTCCGGCTGGAGTTTGCGGGCGGAGGTGAATTTGGCGATGGAGCGGGAGATGCTGTCCCGCGAGCCGGAACGCAGTAAGCTGATCCCCTCGTCCATGTCGGAGCGGTATTTCTTCGCATCGTCATCCGCCGCGGCGAAGGCGAAGGCGGCGGTGAATAACAGGCAGGGAATAGCGGGAAACAACCGGCGCTTTTTACGCATAGTGATTCCTGACCAGGGACGATTCGCTTTCACCAAAACAAATGAAACACCAAACCCGAAAGCGGCTTCGGGTAGAAGTAGGTCGACTTCTGGGGCATCACCGCCCCCGCCTCGGCGATGTCCCGGACCTGCCGCATCGGCGTGCCCCTGAGGATGAACGCCCCCTGGGCCCCTTCCTTCCCAGACTTCGCGTAGGCCAGGGCTTCGTCAATCGACTTGGTGTAGATGATGTTTTCCTTCCTGAGCAGCTTCTCCTCGTCGATGCCGAGGAGCGCGTCCATCAGCAAGGTGTGCAGGACCGAAACGTCCAGGACCGTCCACTCCGGCGGCATGTCCGGGCACAACACTTCCATGGGCTGGCGGCGTTTCAGGACCAGCAGGAAAAGTTTGTCGGCGTAGGCGAAGCCGAAGGCGGGCAGCTCGTGCTCGGACAGTTCCTTCTCGAGTTTTTCCCGGGAAATCGGGGCGACCGTGAAATTCCTCTCGCAGGCGGCGAGGAACTTGTCCGGCTTGAAATCCTTCAGGCCGTACACGATCCGGTGGGTCGGCCAAATCACCAGGCCCGGGTCCGAATCCGGCACGATGTACATGAGTATGTAATCGCAGTCCAAATCGCCCCGGAGCGGCGGGACCTGGCCGGCGCCGCGCATTTTGTCGCGGATTTCCGCCTGGTAGGCCAGGGCCGTTTCGTAGCGGTGGTGGCCGTCGGCGATGAAAATCTCCGGTTCGGGCATGAGGGAAAGGAGCTTGTGGAGTAGCGCCGGATCGTCCACCACCCACATGCGGTTCCCGACGCCGTCGTCGTCGGTGATTTCCGTCATCGGCGCGTAGTCGACCAGGCTGGCCAAGGCTTCGCCAACCGCACCTTTCGGGTCGGAGAGGAGGCCGAAGACCGGCTCGAGGTTCCCCCGGGTCGCACGCATCAGCTCCAGCCGATCCTGTTTGGGGCCGGCCAGGGTTTTTTCGTGCGGGTAGATTCCCTCCTTCCCCCAATCCGACAAACGCACCCGGGCGAAAAAACCGCGCCTGACATATTCCTGATCGCCCTGGCGGAAAGTCTGCTCGTACAGGTAGACGGCGGGTTTGTCCTGTAGGAACAGCATGTCCCCGCGCCAGGCGTCCAGGTGGCTGGCGGCGCGGGTGTAACGGTTGTCGGCCTGACTGTCGGCGGCGTTGATGCGGCCGTAAATCAGCCGGACGACGTTCTGGGCGTCCCGGGCGTAGAGCCGTTCCTGGAGGTCGGCGTCAATGATGTCGTACGGGGGCGCGACCACCTTGGCGAGGTCGACTTTCCCGGGGTCGTAGCGCCAGCCGGGGAAAGGGAAGATTGAACTCATTGCTTCCTCTCCTCGTTTTTGAGACCCAGTTCCTTGAGCTGCTTCGCTTCGACTTCCCCCGGCGCGCCGGTCATGAGGTCGATGGCTTTGGCGTTTTTCGGGAAGGCGATGACTTCGCGAATCGAGTCGAGACCGAGCATCATCGCGACCAGGCGGTCGATACCCGGGGCGATGCCGGCGTGCGGCGGAGTGCCGTACTGGAGGGCGTCGGTGAAGAAGCCGAAGCGTTCCTTGATTTGGTCTTCAGGAATGTTCAGCACCTGGAAGATTTTCTTCTGCAAGGCCGAGTCGTGGATTCGCACCGAACCCGAAGCCACTTCGCCGCCGTTCAGGACCATGTCGTAGGCGGCCGAACGCACCCGGTCTAGGCCGGCGTCCTCGCGGGTCGGATCGGCGGACATCATCAGTTCCAGGTCGTCCGGATTCACCGAGGTGAAGGGGTGGTGGGCGGACTGCCAGCGCTTGTCCTCCTGGACCCATTCGAAACCGGGGAAATCGGTGACCCAGAGGAATTTGAAGTCGCCGGGTTTGGTGAGGGCGAGTTTCGTCTGGCCGAGGAAATTCCGCACCGCCGCCAGGCTGGCGTTGACGATGCGCTTTTTGTCGGCGCAGAAGGCCATGGCGTCGCCGTGTTTCGCGCCCATCCGGCCGGCGATTGCGTCCAGCTGCTCCTTCTTGAAAAACTTGACCGGCGCGCCGCTGTACTCGCCCGCCGGGGAAATCTTGACCCAGGCCAGGCCTTTCGCGCCGTACGGTTTCGCCACTTCCAGGAGCTCGACGTCGAGGTCCTTCCGGGTGAAGGTGTCGCCGCCGGGAATGGCCAGGCCCTTCACGATGCCGCCGGCGGCGATGGTGGCGCTGAAGACCTTGAAGTCGACGTCCTTGGCGATGTCGGTGACGTCATGCAGCGGGATGGCGAAGCGGAGATCGGGCTTGTCGCAGCCGTAATTGTCCATCGCCTCGTGGTAGGTCATGCGGGGGAAGGGGGTCTGGATATCGGCGCCGATCCCGGCCTTGAAGCCGGCTTTCATGCAGGCTTCGGCGACGGCGAATATGTCCTCCTGATCCGCGAAGCTCATCTCGAGGTCCAGCTGGGTGAACTCGGGCTGGCGGTCGGCACGGAGGTCTTCGTCCCGGAAGCAGCGGGCGATCTGGTAATAGCGGTCGCAGCCGCCAATCATGCAGATTTGCTTGAAAAGCTGGGGGCTCTGGGGCAGGGCGTAATATTGTCCCCAATGCACGCGGGAGGGAACGAGGTAGTCGCGGGCGCCTTCCGGGGTTGACTTGGCGAGAATGGGCGTTTCGATTTCCATGAAGCCGAGGCCGTTCATGGTGTCGCGGATGGCGTGGACGAAACGGTGCCGGGTGGCGAGGTTCCTTTGCATCACCGGCCGGCGCAGGTCCAGGTAGCGGTAGGTGAGGCGGGATTCCTCCCCCACCTTGGCATGTTCGTCGACCTCGAAGGGGAGCGGGTTCGATTTCGAAAAGACGGTGAAGGATTCGACGGCGAGTTCCGTTTCGCCGGTGGCCATTTTCGGGTTGACCATGTCCGCGGGGCGGAGCAGGACTTTGCCGGTGACTTGCAGGACCCATTCGGCGCGCACCTCCTGCCCGAGCTTGAGTACTTCCGGCTTTTCGGTGTCGAAGACGATTTGGGTGAGGCCGTAGCGGTCCCGGAGATCGATAAACATCAGGCTGCCGTGGTCGCGGCGGTTCTGGACCCAGCCGGCCAGGGTGACGGTTTGTCCGGCGTGGCTTTTGTTGAGTTCTCCGCAGGTGTGGGTGCGTTTCATTGGTAGGGCGTCCTTCGCATGAAAAAGTAAGATTACCTGTTTACGGATATGGTTCTCGCGGCTTTTTTTGTGGTTATACCGGATGACGGAACGAAATTGGGAGATGCTTTTTTCACTATTCCGTTCCGTCATTCGGTATATCTGTGTCCCCTGTGGTGGCGAAAATGAATTGGTTTTAAAACGCCGTCTGATCCCGCGCCGGGCCGTAGGAGACGCTGGCGATGTCCACTTCCAGGAATTGGGCGATGCGGTTCACATAGGCGGCGGCCGCTTCCGGAAGTTCGGAAATGGTCCGGCAGGCCGGCAGGTCGACCTTCCAGCCCGGGAGCGTTTCGTACTGCGGTTCGCAGCCGACCAGGAGATTGACGTCGGCCGGGAAATCGGTCACGACCTTGCCGTCAATCCGGTAGCCGGTGCAAATCTTGATTTCCTCGAACTGGGAGAGAATGTCCAGCTTGGTGAGGTGCACCCGGTTCACCCCGTTCACCCGCGCGGCGTAACGCGCCACCACCAAATCGAGCCAGCCGCAGCGGCGGGGGCGGCGGGTGGTGGTGCCGAATTCGTCCCACTGGTTGGCCCCGCTGCCGCGGAGTTTTTCCGCCATATCGCCGGAAAGTTCGGTAGGGAAGGGGCCGGAGCCCACCCGGGTCGTAAAGGCCTTTAGAAGCCCGTGCACATCCTTGATGAGCGTTGCCGGCAGGCCCGTCCCGGTGAAGCAACCGCCGGAGGTGGTGTTCGAACTGGTCACGAAGGGGTAGGTGCCGAAGTCGACGTCGAGCATGGTTCCTTGCGCGCCTTCGAGGAGGATGCGCTTGCCGTCCCGGGCCAAGCCCTGCAGCAGGCTGACCGTGTCGGTGATCAGGGGGCGGAGCTCTTCGACACAGGGGAAAACCTCCTCGGAGGTGGTTTTCTCGTCCAGGGGGTCGCCGCCGATGAGGCGGATGAGGGCGTTCGCTTCGGCCATGGCCTGGTGGAACGCCTCCTTGAATTTTTTCAGATCCCGGGCGACGTGCCAGCGGATTCCGCAGCGCTTCACCTTGTCGATATAGGTTGGGCCGATGCCCTGTTTGGTGGTGCCGATGGAGGAATCGCCGAGGCGCCCTTCCGATACGGCGTCCAGGACTTTATGCCAGGGCATGACCATGTGGGCGCGGTCGGAGATGAAGAGGCGCTTTTCCGGGCTCGGGACCCGCGACTTCAGGTTGTGGAGTTCCTTCTGCAGGCGCAGGGGGTCGGCGACGACGCCGTTGCCGATGACGCACAGCACTTCCCGGCGGATGATTCCCGAAGGGATGAGGTGGAGAGCGAAGACGTCCTTCCCCAGTACGACGGTATGCCCGGCATTGGCGCCGCCCTGACAACGGACGACGACGTCGGTGTTTTCGGCGAGGATGTCGACGATTTTTCCCTTGCCCTCGTCTCCCCACTGCATGCCGATCAAGGCGCTTACGCTCATATTTGTATCCTTTCGCGGTGCGGGCCGCCGTACGTTTTTCCGAATCCATGGAATGATGACAAAATACTTTATTATTGCGTTTCCAATGCCAACGGCAATGAAAATCCGGGGGAAAGTTCCCGGGTTGTCGACGAACCGCCTTGACAATGTGGGGCAGAGTGCCCGGAGGTCACAGGGAGCCGCAATACTTCGATTCACCTGTTACATGGAGGATCCGAAAAATTATTGTCCTCCCGAGAAAAGCTTCGCTATTCATAAGTTATTGGCAATCCACATTCGGAGAAAAAAAGGCGCAAACCGGCAAAGAAAAGTGATAATAATAATATTTTTTAGCTGACAAAAATATTTTAATTTGCTATACTGTTTTTATCCTTGACGCGGAAAAGGCGGGTCAGTGGCATTTTTCGGCGTCGGGGCAAATGCGGGATTTCGCGCCAGCCTGCTTCCATCACCTGTAACCAGCATTCAGTGGACGGTTCGTAATTAAAGCGCCGGGTCACCCGCTTGAAACCGCCCCCGACACATGGCTATCCAACCGTAAAACCGGCGTCTCTTTTGCAACCGGGCTTCTAGACAAGCCTGGACCGCCGCCCCCGTCATCCCGAACCTTCAATAAAACACCCTGCATCGAAACCGACCGTCCACCGGCGCAAGCCGATTCGGCGTTGGGATTTTGCCTATTGCATTCGCCGCCATGCTGCGCTTGGCCGGCGGGGATGCGGCATTTTGGGTTATGTCTGAACTTTTGCAAAGTGGCGACTTAACCGCCAATCGCCACTTTGCAAAAATCGTTTTTGCCCGAAATTCAAGGGTTTTTGATTTTACAAAATCGCCATTCGGCGGTTTGAAT